>JANYAN010000391.1 GCA_025361305.1 Burkholderiales bacterium | reverse complement strand
CTCGTCGGCCAGCAGCAGCGCGCAGGCGCCGTCATTGACGCCGCTGGCATTGCCCGCGGTGACGGTGCCGTCGGCCCGCACCACGCCCTTGAGCTTGGCGAGGGCTTCCATGCTGGTTTCGCGCGGGTGCTCGTCCCGGCTCACGACGATCGGATCGCCCTTCTTCTGCGCGATGGTGACAGGGGTGATTTCCGCGTCGAAGAAACCAGCCTTCTGTGCGGCAACGGCTTTCATCTGGGAAGCCAGCGCCATGCGGTCCTGGGCCAGCCGCTCGACATTGAATTCGGTCGCCACGTTTTCGGCTGTCTCGGGCATGGCATCGGTGCCGTACCTTTCCTTCATCAGTCTGTTCACGAAACGCCAGCCGATGGTTGTGTCGTAGACCGTGTTGGTCCGGCTGTACGCGCTTTCCGCCTTGGGCATCACGAACGGCGCCCGGCTCATGCTTTCGACGCCCCCGGCAATCATCAGCGTGGCCTCACCGGCCTTGATGGCACGCGCCGCCGTGCCAACCGCATCCAGACCGGACCCGCAAAGCCGATTGATGGTGGCGCCAGGCACATCGAGCGGCAGGCCCGCGAGCAGGCTGGCCATGTGCGCAACGTTCCGGTTGTCCTCGCCAGCCTGGTTGGCACAACCGAAGATCACGTCGGTGACGGCCTGCCAGTCCACCTGCGGGTTGCGCGCCATCAGCGCCCTGAGCGGAATAGCCCCGAGATCGTCGGTGCGCACACCCGCCAGCGCACCGCCGTAGCGGCCGAAAGGGGTACGGATGGCGTCGCAGATAAATGCTTGTTTGCTCATGGGTTTCTCCAGTGGTTCGCGCGGTCCGCTATCGGGCGATCGGCAGGCCGACGAGTTGTTCTAGTTCTGCGTGTGAAAGACCTTCGACCATGTCTACCCGCTTCAGGCCACTGGGCGAGCATTCCAGCGTCGCCAGGTCGCAATAAATGCGCCGGACGCAGGCGATCGCCGTCAATGGATAGCTGCATTTGTCCACGATTTTGCTCTCGCCCTGTCGGGTGAGCAGGTCCATCATGACCCAGGTCTGGCGTGCACCGGCAGCCAGGTCCATGGCACCGCCCACGGCTGGAATGGCACTGGCCTCGCCGGTGCTCCAGTTGGCCAGGTCGCCGGTGGCTGAAACCTGAAAAGCGCCCAGCACGCAGATATCGATGTGGCCGCCGCGCATCATGGCAAAGCTGTCGGCGTGGTGAAAATACGCGCCACCCGGCAGCAGCGTGACCGGCTGTTTGCCGGCATTGATCAGGTCGTAGTCCTCCAGGCCCGGTGCCGGTGCCGGGCCCATGCCCAGGATGCCGTTTTCACTTTGCAGGATGACCTCGCGCCCGGCCGGGATGTGGTTGGCCACCAGGGTCGGCATGCCGATCCCGAGATTGACATAGGCCCCGTCGTGGATGTCACGCGCGACGCGGGCAGCGAGCTGGTCCTTGGTCCGCTTTTGGTAGACCATGTCAGGCCGCCTTCTTGAAACCGCCGGCCTGGGTGGCCACCCGATCGATCAGGACAAGCTTGCTGACGAAGATCCCGGGCGTCACGATGTGTTCGGGGTCAAGTTCACCCAGCTCGGCAAGCCGGTGCACGGTCGCAACGGTTCTGATCGCCGCCATCGCCATCACAGGCCCGAAATTGCGGGCCGCCTTTCGGTAAATCAGGTTGCCCCAGCGGTCGCCCGCTTCGGCCTTGATCAGCGCCAGATCGCCGTGGATCGGGTATTCGAGCACGTAGTGGCGCCCGCCGATTTCCCGCGTTTCCCTGCCCCGGGCCAGCTCAGTGCCGTAGCCCGTTGGGCAGAAAAAGGCACCGATGCCCGCGCCGGCTGCCCGGATTCGCTCAGCCAGATTGCCCTGGGGAACCAGTTCCAGTTCGAGTTGGCCGCTGCGAAACAGCGCGTCGAACACATGGCTATCGGTCTGGCGCGGGAAGCTGCAGATCACCTTGCGCACCCGGCCAGCCTTGAGCAAGGCGGCCAGCCCCTGGTCGCCGTTACCGGCGTTGTTGTTGACCACGGTCAGGTCCCTGACACCCGTGTCAATCAACCCGTCGATCAGTTCATTCGGGATGCCAGCCGTGCCGAAGCCGCCGATCATCACCGTGGCGCCGTCTTTCACGCCGGCCAGAGCCTGGGCCACGGACGGTGCGATCTTGTCGATCATGAAAAGTCCTCGAAAATCCCTGCACGGTCACCCGTGGCAGGCGACGCGTGGGATTTTAGAGACTTTACCGCAGCGAATAGGGCGGCGTGCCCGGGGGGGGTCAGGGCCGCTTGAGACTCAGGCCCAGCAGAAGGCCGCCGACGACCATGGTGCCAATGCTGAGCCACGGTGGAATGTCCATCGTTTCTTTCTTCTGGACCTGCAGCTGCAGCGGTCCGAGCTGGGCCGAAGTGGTTTCGCGGTTGTAGCTGAAGCCACCAGCGGCGAAGCCGGCAAAGCCCAGAACCAACAGAATGATTCCGGCGATACGCGTCGGTGTCATGGCAATTCTCCTTTTGCCGGATGGGAACCTGGCGCGACCTTGATGGCCGGGCAGGGGCACGCCGGCCAGCTTAAACCTGCGCGCAAGCGCCATCCGTAGGACAAGAGCGCGCCCCGCTCCACCGCAGGGCCGCGTGCTACGCTGACACCATGTTCAATCCCTCACAGGCCGACGTCCGGCGATTCTTCTGCGCGGTCCACGGCAAGAGCGGTACTGGCCAGCCGCTGGACGCGCTTGAAACGCTAGCGGGTCAGTGGCTCCAGGAGCACCCCGAATACGCCGCCGATCTGGCCGACGGCGAGGCCGCCGTGGCCCGCACCTACGACGGACAGGACGGCAGCACAAATCCTTTTCTGCATCTCTCGATGCACCTGTCGATCAGCGAGCAATGCTCGATCGACCAGCCCCAAGGTATCCGGCAGGCGGTGGAATTGCTGGCCGCGCGACGCGGCTCGCTGCACGACGCCCATCATGACGCGATGGAGTGCCTGGGCCATATGCTATGGGAAAGCCAGCGTGCTGGCCGCCCGCCCGACGGGCAGGCCTATATCGACTGCGTCAGGCGGCGGGCAACCACCACCTGAATCATCGAAACCGGTTCTCGGGGACGGTCTTGAGGTCGCCGTCGAGCGAACTGACGTAGCCGGCCAGCGCCTTGAGTTCGGTGTTGGAAAACTGCTTGGCGATGGCCCCCATGATCCCGTTGGAACGGCCCACGGTGGCGTTGTCTTCGGTCTTGTAGGCCTTGAGCGCGACGAACAGGTAATCGGCGTACTGGCCAGCGATCTTGGGATAGCTGGGGTCGATCGGCTTGGCGAAATTGGCGCCATGGCAGGAAACGCAGTTGGCCTTGGCCAGCAGCGGCGCCACCTGGGCATTGGGTTCCTTACCGGCTTTTTCGGGCAGCGCCTGGCCTTCTTCCTGGCCATGGCGGGAATAGTAGGCGGCGATGTCGTTGATGTCTTGCTCGGACAGCGAACCCGCAATGCCGCGCATCGTCGGGTGCTTACGCTCGCCCTGCTTGTACGCCGTCAGGGCCGCCGCGATGTACTTGGCGCCCTGGCCGGAAATCTTGGGCACCTTGTAGACCTCGGGGAAAGTGGCCTGATAGCCCTTGATGCCATGG
>JANYAN010000302.1 GCA_025361305.1 Burkholderiales bacterium | reverse complement strand
CAGGTGGGCAACAAGGTCTACGGCGGCCAGTCGTCGCACCTGCCACTGAAGCTGAACATGGCCGGCGTGATCCCGCCTATCTTCGCCTCGTCGATCATCCTGCTGCCGGCCACCGTGGTGAGCTGGTTTGCCACCGGCGATTCGATGCGCTGGCTCAAGGACATCGCCGGAACGCTGTCGCCCGGCCAGCCCATCTACGTGATGCTGTACGCCAGCGCCATCATCTTCTTCTGCTTCTTCTATACGGCCCTGGTGTTCAACAGCCGGGAGACGGCCGACAACCTCAAGAAGAGCGGCGCTTTCATTCCCGGCATCCGGCCAGGCGAGCAGACCGCCCGCTATATCGACAAGATCCTGGTGCGGTTGACATTGGCAGGAGCCGTGTACATCACGTTTGTCTGCCTGCTGCCCGAGTTCCTGATCCTGAAATACAACGTGCCGTTCTACTTTGGCGGCACCTCGCTCCTGATCATCGTGGTCGTGACCATGGATTTCATGGCGCAAGTCCAGAATTATTTGATGTCGCAGCAATACGAATCGCTGCTCAAGAAGGCCAATTTCAAGACCTCGCTCGGCGGCTGATCCGACATGGCAAAAGACGATGTCATCCAGATGCAGGGTGAGGTGGTGGAGAACCTGCCAAACGCGACGTTCCGCGTGAAGCTGGAAAACGGGCATGTGGTGCTCGGACATATTTCGGGAAAGATGCGGATGCACTACATCCGCATCCTTCCGGGTGACAAGGTCACCGTTGAGTTGACGCCCTACGACTTGTCGCGGGCACGCATCGTTTTCCGCGCCAAGTAATTGGCGGGTGGTAAGGGTTTTAGGAGAAAGAACATGAGAGTTTCGGCTTCGGTCAAGAAAATCTGCCGCAACTGCAAGATTATCCGGCGCAAGGGCGTGGTGCGTGTGATCTGTACAGATCCGCGTCACAAGCAGCGTCAGGGTTAATTGCAAGAG
Organism: Burkholderiales bacterium; assembly: GCA_025361305.1. Classification (GTDB taxonomy): domain Bacteria; phylum Pseudomonadota; class Gammaproteobacteria; order Burkholderiales; family Burkholderiaceae_C; genus Ramlibacter. The sequence goes on along the minus strand of JANYAN010000302.1, from coordinate 1,756 downwards.
TTTTAGAGGACGAAAATGGCACGTATCGCTGGCATCAATATTCCGCCGCATCAGCACGCCGAAATCGGGCTGACGGCTATCTTCGGCATCGGCCGCACACGCGCTCGCAAGATCTGCGAAGCGACGGGTATCGCCTACTCCAAGAAGGTCAAGGACCTGACGGACGGCGACCTGGAAAAAATTCGCGACCAGATTGCGCAGTTCACGATCGAAGGCGACCTGCGCCGCGAGACCACGATGAACATCAAGCGCCTGATGGACATCGGATGCTATCGCGGGTTCCGGCATCGCCGGGGCCTGCCCATGCGCGGCCAGCGCACGCGCACCAATGCGCGTACCCGCAAGGGCCCGCGCAAGGCCGCCGCCGCACTGAAGAAATAAACGGGAAAGAGAAACGTCATGGCAAAAGCCCCCGCCAATACCGCCGCGCAGCGAGTGCGCAAGAAGGTCCGCAAGAACGTGTCCGACGGTGTCGCACACGTCCATGCTTCCTTCAACAACACGATCATCACGATCACCGACCGTCAAGGCAATGCCCTGTCCTGGGCGTCTTCGGGCGGCCAGGGGTTCAAGGGTTCGCGCAAGTCGACCCCTTTCGCAGCCCAGGTGGCTTCGGAAGTGGCTGGCCGCGCCGCCATCGATCAGGGAATCAAGAACCTCGACGTCGAGATCAAGGGCCCTGGCCCGGGTCGCGAATCGTCGGTGCGTGCGCTGGCCGCGCTGGGCATCCGTATCACCTCGATCGCCGACGTGACTCCGGTTCCCCACAATGGCTGCCGCCCGCAAAAGCGCCGGCGCATCTGATTTTTTAACCAAGCCCACCGCCGGCAGCCCAAGGGCCACCGGCTCCCGCGGGAATAGCCCGCGGCAGAGATGAAAAAGGAAGCAACGTGGCACGTTACCTCGGCCCCAAGGCCAAACTCTCCCGCCGTGAAGGCACGGACCTGTTCCTCAAGAGCGCCCGCCGCTCGCTGGCGGACAAGGCCAAGTTCGACTCCAAGCCCGGTCAGCACGGCCGTACTTCGGGTCAGCGCACCTCCGACTTCGGTCTGCAGCTGCGTGAGAAGCAAAAAGTCAAGCGCATGTACGGCATCCTGGAGCGGCAGTTTCGCCGCTACTTCGAGGAAGCCGACCGCCGCAAGGGCAACACCGGCGCCAACCTGCTGTTCATCCTGGAGTCCCGGCTGGACAACGTCGTGTACCGCATGGGCTTCGGCTCGACGCGTGCCGAAGCGCGCCAGCTGGTGTCGCACAAGGCGATCACGGTGAATGGCCAGGCCGTCAACATTCCTTCGTACCTGGTCAAGACCGGTGACGTGATCGCCGTGCGCGACAAGTCCAAGAAGCAAAACCGTGTTGTCGAGGCCCTGCAGCTGGCTTTGCAAGTGGGCCTGCCGGCCTGGGTCGAAGTCAACGCCGACAAGGCCGAGGGCACTTTCAAGAAGGTGCCCGATCGCGACGAGTTCGCCGCCGACGTCAAGGAAGCGCTGATCGTGGAGTTGTACTCTAGGTAAACAAGGTGAGAACGGGGCAGCTTCGCCGCCTCGTCCTTGTAGATTTTTTCGTTCCCTGCGCGTGGGGCACCGCGCGCAGGGCACTTCACCAGCCTTACCGGTGTAACGAGCCGGGGGTATTGAGAGGAAGTCCTGAATGCAAACGAACCTGCTGAAACCCAAAGCCATCAATGTCGAGCAGCTTGCCACCAATCGTGCCAAGGTGACGCTCGAGCCGTTCGAGCGCGGCTACGGCCACACGC
>JANYAN010000216.1 GCA_025361305.1 Burkholderiales bacterium | reverse complement strand
CTGCGCGATAACCGGGACGACAGCGATTTTTCCGCCTTCATGTCGATCTGGTTTTTCGAGGAGCAGAAGCATTCGCTGGTGCTGATCGAGTACCTCAAGCGCTTTCGCCCCGATCTCGTGCCGACGGAGCAGGAGCTGCATGAAGTGCGTTTCGAATTCGAGCCGGCGCCGGCGCTGGAAACCCTGATGCTGCATTTCTGTGGCGAGATCCGGCTGAACCACTGGTACCGCCGGGCCAGCGAGTGGCATACCGAACCGGTCATCAAGCACATCTACACAACGCTGTCGCAGGACGAAGCGCGTCACGGCGGCGCCTACCTGCGTTACATGAAGCGCGCGATCAACAATTTCGGCAATGAAGCCAGGGCGGCATTCAGCAAGGTCGGTGTCCTGATGGCCAGCGCCCGGCGCACGGCGCAGGCGATGCACCCCACCAACCTGCACGTCAACAAGGCGTTGTTTCCCAAGGACACGATCCAGTCGCGCCTGCCCAACCCGGAGTGGCTGGAGCACTGGCTGGACAAGCAGATCAATTTTGACGCCGTGTGGGAGAGCAAGGTCGTCGAACGCATCCTGCACAACATGAGCCTCTTGATGGACCGCAGCTTCAAGAGCGTCCAGGAACTCAACCGCTTCCGCAAGGAGCTGGCCGTCACCCTGGCCAGCGCCAAGGCCGCGGGGCCGGCGCCCAGCGCGGCGTGAGCCGCATTGCCAACTGGCGTGCCTGCCCCCGATTTCTTTCGCAAGATCGTCCCGCGATCCAGGGCGGCCGGGTGCATGACCGCGCTGGCGCAGCCGGTCGTATTCACCAACGGCGTGTTTGACGTGCTGCACCGCGGTCATGTCACGTATCTGGCGCAGGCGCGCGAACTGGGCGCGAGCCTGGTCGTCGCGCTCAATACCGACGCGTCGGCCCGGCGCCTGGGCAAGGGCGGCGATCGGCCGCTCAACAACGAAAGCGATCGGGCTGCCGTGCTGGCTGCGCTGGAATCGGTCAGCCTCGTGACCTGGTTTGACGAGGACACCCCGCTGGAACTGATCGGACAGCTACGGCCCCAACTGTTGGTCAAGGGCGGCGACTACGACATGAGCCGGCTGGCCGAAACCCGGTTGGTCGAAAGCTGGGGTGGCCGCGCGCTGGCGATTCCCTTTGTCGACGGCTATTCGACCACAGCACTGGTCCAGAAGATTCGTGCGCAACCGCCGCCGTAGCCGCTCAGGCGCGTATCCGTCTGTCTGGCCACACCAGCTGGATCACAAGTCCGCATGCGGCCCCGGCCGCTGCGCCGGTCAGGTGCGCGGCATAGACCACGTTGAACCCCCAACTCGGATCGAAAGCGACCGGCTGGCTCCAGGCCGCCTCGGCCAGCAACTTCAGCCCGACGGCTGAAAACACGGCAAACGACCAGGCCTTCCCGGAGGGTCGTAGCGCCAAGTGCGACCACAACACCATCGCGCCGGCGTGGATCGGGCCGCCCAGGCCGGAGTAGGTCGTGACCTGCGGCCACAACAGCAGCCCGAGCGTGCTCATCGGCCAGGCCACCAGAAGCGCAGCGGCGGCGGACCGGCCGACGCGCAATGAAGCTCCCAGCACGGCAAGGGCCAGCATGGCCAGCAGATTGCCTGCCAGGCTACCGGCCGAGCTATGCACCCAGGCCGCGGTCCAGAGTGTCCACGGCCGCGACAGCCAATGCGCTGCTGTCCATGCCATGGCCTGGCCCGCGTCTGGCGCGGCCAGCCGCAACGTCCAGGAAACGGCCGCAGCGCCCAGACCAAGCGAGGCGCAGACCTTGAGCCAGGCCAGCCTTTGTGCGACGACGGCCACGCGACTAGGAAAAGACTGCCGACCAGAGCGCGAGAATCGCGTCGCGCTGCGCCAGCAATGTGGACAGCGTAACCTGGGTTGGCGCTTCGTCCAGACGGGCCTGGTGTTGTACCCGCCGCAATTCGCGATAGGCCGCCGCCGCGGCATCGCCAACGCCGGCCGGCAGCAGGCCGCAGGCCTGCGCGCGTTGCAGCAGCGCAATGTTGCCCAGGTTGGGCGTCAACCCGGAGCGCGCGCGCGACTGGGAAAGCACCAGGAACTGCACCGCAAACTCGGCATCGACCATACCCCCCGGACTGTGCTTGACGTCGAAGCGGTCGCCGCGAATCGGATGCGCGGTGCGCACCTTGTCGCGCATCGCGATGATCTCGGCCTTGAGCGCGGCCACGTCGCGCGGCGCCGTGATGACTGCTTCGCGCACAGCATCGAAGCGCGCGCGCAGGCCCTCCAGGCCGAGCACGAAACGGGCCCGCGTCATCGCCTGGTGCTCCCAGGTCCACGCCGTATTGCTGCCGCGGCCCTGCTGATAGTTGGAGTACGCCTCGAAGCTGGTGATCAGCAGGCCGGAGTTGCCGTTGGGGCGCAGCGCCGTATCGATCTCGAACAGGTCGCCCTCGGCGGTCTTGGTGCTCAGCCAGTTGATCAGCTTGCGCACCAGCGCGGCATAGGCTTCTGGCGCGCGCTCGTCGTCGTCCTCGTAGACGAACACGATGTCCAGGTCGCTCCCGTAGCCCAGTTCCTTGCCGCCGAGCTTGCCGTAGCCGATGATGGCAAACAGTGGCTGCTCGCGATGCCGGGTCTTCAGCCGTTGCCAGCACCAGCGCGCGGTGACCGACAGCACGGTGTCGGCCAGTGCACTGAGGTCGTCGGCCACCTGCTCGACCGTCAGGCGGCCCTCGACGTCGCGCGCCAGGGTACGGAAGACCTCGGCATGGTGCGCGCGGCGCAACAGGTTCAGCAGTGCCTCGTCGTCGTCCTCGCCGGTGATTTGCAGCGATTTGCGCCGGTGCTCCACCTCGCGCTCGAAATCCTGCGGCACGAAACGCTCGGACAGCACAACGTCGCTGGCCAGCTCGTCGATCACGCCTGGGTGCTGCAGCAGGTAGCGCGCCGGCCAGCGCGCGGCGCCCAGAACACGCAGCATTCGCTCATGCACGCCCGGGCGTTCGAGCAGCAGCGCCAGGTAGCTTTCACGGCGCAGCAGGGGCTCGATCCAGTCTGCCATTCGCAACGCGGCCTCTTCGGTGATCCGCCCCTGCTCCAGCCATTGACCGGTGCGCGCGACCAGCCGCGACAGCCGGGCCCGCGCATCGTCGCGCAACGCCAGCACCCTTGGGTGGGTCGACCAGTGCGCCACCCGCTCGCGCAGCTGCACGGGAAGCTGTGCCAGCAAGGTGGTCAGGTCGGGTGCCGGCGCACGGCCGGCCTTGGGACCGCCGCACCCCCGGCACTCGGCTTCGCTGCCGCCCAGCAGCGTATCGAACTCCTGCGCGACCAGCTCGCGGTGGGCATCCAGTTCGTACAGGAACGGGCAGCAGCTGGCAAAGCCCATGGTCCGTGCAATCCAGCCGAGGTCGTCGTCGCAGCTCATCAGGACGTGACTCTGTTGATCGTCCAGGTACTGGATGCGATGCTCGATCCGGCGCAGGAACACATAGGCCTGTCCGAGCGCATCGGCCGTGGCCTGCGGCATCAGGCCGGCGGCGGCCAGACGCTGCAAGGCGTGCAGGGTCGGGCGGGTCCGCAGTTCGGGAAACTGGCCGCCACGGACCACCTGCAGCAGTTGCACGATGAACTCGATCTCACGGATGCCGCCGCGAGAAAGTTTGACGTCGTTGGCGCGCTCCGGCCGCCCTGCGCTACGGCGCGCGGCGTGCTCGCGGATCTGCTTGTGCAGCACCCGCAGTGCGTCGAAAACGCTGTAGTCGAGGTAGCGGCGAAAGACGAAAGGCAGCACCGCGCCGCGCAACGCCTGGGCCGAGCCCTCGAGCACACTCGAACGCGGCGCGACCACCCGGCTCTTGAGCCAGGCGAAACGTTCCCACTCGCGCCCCTGGACCTGGAAATAGTCTTCCAGCGCGCCCAGGGATACGGCGGGCGGGCCCGAATTGCCGTTGGGCCGCAGCGCCAGGTCGACGCGAAACACGAAACCGTGTTCAGTCGGTTCGCCGATCAACGCAAACAGGGTCTTGACGGCCTTGTCGAAGTATTCGTGATTGGAAATGCGGCCGCGCCCTCCTTCGGTGCCTGCAGTTTCGCCATCGTGGTCGTAAACGTAGACCAGGTCGATGTCGCTGGAAACATTGAGTTCGCGTGCGCCCAGCTTGCCCATGCCGACGACCCAGAGTTCGGCGCGCGCGCCGCCCGGGCCAATAGGCGCGCCGTGCCGCGCGTCAAGCTCGCGCCTGGCTTCCCGGCAGGCGATGTCCAGGGCGAATTCGGCCAGGTCCGTGACGGCGCTCGTAACCACCTGCAGCTCAGCCCCAAGGTCGCAATCGAGGGTGATGAGGCGCTCCATCACGAGCTGGCGCAGGATGCGAAGGGCCGTGCCGGCGTCGTCTCCGCGTGCGCGCAGCGATGCATACGCCGATTCCATCGAAGGTTTGCCCGGCTCGCCTGGCGTCAGCAAGGGCAGCTCTGCGGCGTAGCGGCGGCGCAGCCGCTGGGCAAAGCGCGAGTGGGATGAGGCGGGTGTGAGCTCGGCAGCGGCGGCCAACGCCAAAGGCGGGACGATGTCCGACATGACAGCGCCCGTTTGCGCCAAGCCCACATGACCGCCGGGGGTCATAATTCCTGCCACATCCTGGTTTTCATGAACGAGTTATTGCCGTCACCCTCGCGTCTGCTCAAGGCGTACGCCACCATCGCAAAGGGGTCCTTGTGGCTTCTTCTGGCCTTCTGGCTGGTACTGGCGCTGGCCTGGGGGGCGCTCCATGTCTGGATTGTGCCGCGAATCGGCGAACTGCGCCCCGACCTGGAAATCGAGGCGACGCGAGTGCTGGGCGTGCCGGTTCGAATCGGCGCTGTCAGGGCGCGCACCGAGGGCCTGATGCCCTCGTTCGAACTGATGGATGTCGTGCTGCTGGACCCGCAGGGGCGCGAGGCCCTGCGGCTGCCGCGGGTGGTGGCCGCGGTCTCGCCGCGCTCGCTGTGGAGCCTGGGGTTCGAGCAGCTCTACATCGAGCGGCCGCGGGTGGATGTCCGGCGCGCTGCCGACGGCCGGATCTTCGTGGCAGGCCTGGACTTTTCCCGGAGCAGTGACAACGAGGGCCGGGCGGCCGACTGGTTCTTCGGTCAGTCCGAATTCGTGGTCCTAGGCGGTGTTGTGAGCTGGACCGACGAGATGCGGGCCGCCCCGCCGCTGGCCCTCAAGGACGTCGATCTGGTCGTGCGCAACACGGGTCGGCGCCACGCGCTGCGGCTGGATGCAACGCCGCCGCAGGCCTGGGGCGACCGCTTCACGCTGGACGCGCTGCTGCGCCAGCCGCTGCTTTCAACTCGTGATGGCCGCTGGCAGGACTGGATCGGTGAACTCTACGCCGATTTTTCGCGGGTCGATGTATCCGAACTGCGTCGCTACGCGAACGTGGGCATCGAGATAAGCCATGGCCACGGTGCCGTGCGGGCATGGGCAGACCTTGACCGTGGCCAGGTCGTCGGCGGAATCGCCGACGTGGCACTCGCCGATGTCGACACGACGCTGGCGCGCGACCTGCCGCCGCTGGCCCTGCAGTCCGTTTCGGGTCGGCTGGGCGGGCGGCGCCTGACCGGCGGCTTCGAATTCAAGACCGAGAACCTTCAGTTCCTGACCCTGGACGGCACGCGCTGGCCAGGAGGTAACGCATTCGTGCAGTGGACCCAGCCCGAAGGCACACGGCTGGCGCATGGTGAGGTCCGGGCGGACCGCCTTGATCTGGAAGCGCTCGGTCAGATTGCCACCCGCCTGCCACTGGGAGCCGCGACCCATCGGGCCTTGCTCGCCTACGCCCCCAAAGGCCTCGTGGAAACAGTGCAGGGCACTTGGGACGGGCCGCTCGACGCCGTAACGAAATACCAGGCGCGCGGTCGTGTGGCGCGGCTGGTCGTCGCCGCGCAACCGGCCGCCGAGCAGCGCGTGTCGGTTACAGGCGCGGCGGCTGTGGGCACACCGGGCGTGCAAGGGATGTCTGCCGACTTCGACGTCAGCCAGGATGGCGGCAAAGGCAAGGTCGCTTTCAAGGGCGGAGCGCTCGACCTTCCCGGCATTTTCGAGGAGTCGCTGATCGGGTTCGACCAGCTCTCGGCGGACTTGCAGTGGCACGTCGAGGGCGACGCGATCAGCGCAACGATAGCCAACCTGAAATTCAGCAATCCGGACGTCCAGGGCGAAGGCAAGGCCAGCTGGCATACCAGCGATATCGCACGCGCCTCGACTGGCTCGCGCTTTCCCGGCGTACTGGACCTGCAGGCCAGCGTCAGCCGTGCCGAAGGCGCCCGGGTCTATCGCTACCTGCCCCTGCGGGTGCCCAAGGCGACGCGCGAATACGTGCGCGAGGCAGTCACCGCCGGCACGGCCGGTGGAGTGAAGCTCCGGGTCAAGGGCGACCTGCGCGATTTTCCGTTCGCCGACGCCAAGCTGGGCGAATTTCATGTTTCGGCGGACGTGCGCGACGCCACCTATGCCTTCCTTCCGCGCAGCATGGGCAAGGGTCCGACGCCATGGCCGGCACTGACCCAGTTGTCGGGTGAATTGGTATTCGATCGCAACAGCATCCAGATCAAGGGGGCGAACGGAAAGTTTACCGGCGCCCCTGGCCTGCAGGTCAGGGCCGACGCGCAGATCCCGAACCTGCGCACAGTAACGGTCGTGGTGACGGGTACGGTGCGCGGACCCTTGGGCGAGGAACTGGCCGTTGTCAACGGCTCACCGCTGTCGGCAATGATGGGCCACGCCCTGATCAAGGCCACGGGCACCGGCAACGCCGATATTCGCCTGCAGCTGGCACTGCCCCTGGCCACCATCGACAAGTCCCGGGTCCAGGGCAGCGTGACACTGGCAGGCAACGACGTGCAGATCACCCCGGAAAGCCCGGTGCTATCTCGGGCGCGCGGGGTCGTGACATTCAGCGAACACGGATTCGTGCTGGTGGGCACACAGGCGCGGGCGCTGGGGGGTGAGGTGCGGGTCGAGGGCGGCGCTCATCCGCCGCCCTCCGGCTCGCTGCCAGGTGCTGAAATGGTCACCCTGATCCGGGCGCAGGGCACCGTGACGGCTGAGGGACTGCGGCAGGCTCGCGAAATCGGGATTGTGTCGCGACTGGCGCGCGACGTCAGTGGCAGCACGGCATACACGGTGACCCTGGGATCGCGGCGCGGGGTAACGGAGATGCAGGTGACCAGCACGCTGCAGGGCCTGGGCCTGAACCTTCCGCCGCCGCTGAACAAGCCGCCTGAGTCGACGCTGCCCCTGCGCGCCGAAAATGTCCTTGTCGGCGACGTGGGTGCGCGGCTGCAGGACCAACTGTCCGTCGAGCTGGGGCGTGTCGCGTCGGTGAGCTACTTGCGCGACCTCTCCAGCGGCGAACCCCAAGTAGTCCGCGGCAGCATTGCCATCGGCCTTGCGTCGGGCGAGTCGGCCCAGGTGATCGAACAGGGCGTGTCGGCCAACGTCAGTCTGGCCAGCCTCAACCTCGATGCCTGGGGCGACGTGCTCGATCACGCGTCAGGAGACGCGGGCGGGGCAGCCAGCGCGCCGGCTCAGACAAGCCCCTTGCGTCCCGCTCCGGCCGCGGCCCACGGATACCTGCCAACCGTGATGGCCCTGCGTGCCAAGCAGTTGACGCTCAGCGGGCGCCAGCTTCACAACGTGGTCGTGGGCGGGTCGCGCGACGGACTGACCTGGCGGGCCAACGTCGACGCTCAGGAGCTCAATGGCTATGTTGAGTTCCGTCAGCCCTCGAACGCGGGCGCTGGTCGCCTGCACGCGCGCCTGGCCAGGCTGTCCATTGCGGCCGCAGCGGCGGGCGATGTCGAGTCGCTGCTGGATGAACAGCCCAACAGCATCCCGGCGCTGGACATCGTCGTGGACGACTTCGAGTTGCGCGGCAAGAACCTCGGGCGCCTGGAGATCGACGCGGTCAATCGCGGCGCGGGAGCCGTGGCCCGCGAGGGGGGCTTGCGGGAATGGCGGTTGAACAAGCTCAGTATGGTCGTGCCCGAGGCTACCTTCAGCGCCACCGGGAACTGGGCCGCCACGACGGCACAGGCGCCGCTTGCCGCGCCGCCAGGCACGCGCCCGGTCGGCGAGCGTCGGCGCACGGCAATGAATTTCCGGATCGACGTCGCCGACGCCGGCCAACTGCTGGAGAGATTCGGCATGAAAGACGTGATCCGGCGCGGTAAAGGGCGGCTGGAGGGGCAGGTGGCCTGGGTGGGTTCGCCTCTGGCCCTGGACTACCCATCGATGAGCGGAAACTTCAACACCAATGTCGAGTCGGGCCAGTTTCTCAAGGCCGAGCCCGGCCTGGGCAAGTTGCTGGGCGTACTCAGCCTGCAGTCGCTGCCGCGACGGCTCACGCTGGATTTCCGCGATGTGTTCACCGAGGGTTTCGCCTTCGACTTCGTTCGTGGCGACGTCACCATCCAGCAGGGCATAGCGGCCACCAACAACCTGCAGATGAAGGGCGTCAACGCGGCCGTCCTGATGGAAGGCAAGGCCGATATCGCCCACGAAACGCAGGACCTCAAGGTGGTGGTCGTGCCCGAAATCAACGCGGGTACGGCATCCCTGGTGGCCACCATCATCAACCCGGCGATCGGCCTGGGCACCTTCCTCGCGCAGATGTTCCTGCGCCAGCCGCTGAGCCAGGCGGCCACGCAGGAGTTCCACATCGACGGCACCTGGGCCGACCCGCGCGTCACGCGCGTTGCGCGCACGGCTTCAGCGGCGAACAGCCCGGCCGCGCCCGCGTCAGAAGCCAGGCCGGCAGGGAGCGACTGATCATGAAGAGCGCTGCGATCCAGATGGTGTCCGGTGTCTCGCTCGAGGCCAATCTCGAAGCTGCGCGCTGCCTGCTGGCCGATGCCGCGCGCGATGGAGCCGAGTTGGCGGTGTTGCCCGAATACTTCTGTTTGATGGGTCACAAAGACGTTGACAAGCTGGCCGTGCGCGAGCGCCTGGGCGATGGAGCGGTGCAGCGGTTTCTGTCCGAGTCGGCCCGCGAACTGGGCCTATGGATTGTCGGGGGCACTTTGCCGATGGTGGCGCGCGACGATGCCCATGTGCGCAACACGACACTGGTGTTTTCGCCGTCCGGCGAATGCGCCGCGCGCTACGACAAGATCCACCTGTTCCGGTTCGACAACGGCCGCGAGCGTTACGACGAGTCCCGCGTGATCGAGAGCGGCAGCGACCCCGTCGCTTTCGACCTGCCGGCGCGTGACGGCCGCCACTGGCGGGTCGGTCTGTCGGTCTGTTATGACCTGCGGTTTCCAGAGCTGTATCGGCGCCTGGGCGCGGATGTGCTGCTGGTGCCCAGCGCATTCACCTTTGTCACCGGACAGGCCCACTGGGAGTTGTTGCTGCGCGCACGCGCCGTGGAGAACCTGGCCTACGTGATTGCGCCGGCCCAGGGCGGCGTGCACGAGAATGGCCGCCGCACCTGGGGCCATTCAATGATTATCGATCCCTGGGGCGAGGTGCTGGCCGCGCGCGAAACGCAGGGCGCGGGCGTTGTGGCCGCCGATCTTGAATCCGCGCGGCTGGCGCAGGTCCGGGCGCAATTGCCGGCCCTGGTTCATCGGGTGCTATGAGCAGCACCTCCGCGGCCGCGGCCCCGCGCCCGGCCCCGGGTCTGGCCGGTCCGCGCCGGCCATCGGCCTACGTGCGCGGGTCTCTGTGGGGCCTGCTGGTGGTCTTGGTTGCTTCCCTGCTGGCCACGCTGGTCTGGCTGGCGGGCCGCTACGAAGCCAGTCAGGTCCAGTCCAGGCTCGAGCGCGACACGGCGGACGCGATCGGCGATATCCGGGCCGCTTTCACACGCAACGTCCAGACCCTGCAGGCATTGCAGTCCGGCGCACTGGCGCGCGAGGCGTGGACGCCCGAGGCACTGCGCCTGCTGCACGAGCATCGCGAATGGATACGGATCGAATGGCGTGACAGTTCGCTGGGCACCCTGGCCTGGGCCGACACGCCGTTTCGCCCTTCGGTGTTCTTGCGCCTGGGCCGGGGCAACGCGCAGGCTGACGTGGCGCTGGCCTGTGCCAATGGGCGCCGGGTCAGCGGCCCGGCGTATTCCAGCAGCTACTTCCTGCCTCAGGTCGACGGTCTCGGGCTCGAGGTGATGGAGCTATGCCTGCCACTGGTGACGGCGGGCCGCCTGTCCGGCTATGTGGTCGCGACCTACTCGCTCAGTGAAATTCTGGCTGGCCTGGTGGGGCCGCAACTGACGCGCAGCCAGGAGGTCTCATTCACCGAGGCCGATGGCACCCGGCTGGCCCTGCATGGGGCCGCACGGCGTGGGAACCGCGTCTTCACTGCCCAGCAGCTGCTGGACCTGCCCGGCAACACCATGGTCTTGCGCATGGACAGCTGGCGCGGCGCGCCCGACCTTTTCCCCAATGTCCTGACTGCGCTGGTCACGACGATGTCGATCGCCCTGGTCTCGGTGCTGGCCCTGCTGGGCAAGGACATGCGGCTGCGCCAGCGGGTCGAGCAGGACCTGGCAGACGCATTGGCCTTTCGCAAGGCCATGGAGGATTCGCTGGTTACGGGTCTGCGCGCGCGTGACCTGGAGGGCCGCATCACCTATGTGAATCCGGCCTTTTGCGACATGGTGGGATTTGCTGGCGCAGACCTGCTGGGCCACGGCACGCCGGCCCCCTATTGGCCACCCGAGCTGGCCGACGAATACCAGAAACGCCAGGATGTCCGGCTGACGGGCCAGCACGCGCCGCCGCGCGAGGGTTTCGAGTCGGTGTTCATGCGCAAGGACGGCTCGCGGTTTCCGGTGCTCATCATCGAGGCACCGCTGATCAACCAGCAAGGGATACAGACTGGCTGGATGAGCGCATTCCTGGACATCAGCGAGCAGCGCCGTGTCGAGGAGCTGTCCCGCGCCAGCCAGGAGCGGCTCCAGGCGACAGCGCGGCTGGCCACCGTCGGCGAAATGGCGTCGCTCCTGAGCCATGAGTTGAACCAGCCGCTGGCGGCGATATCCAGCTACGCCTCAGGCTCGATCAACCTGCTCAAGGGCGGCCCGCACGCCGTCGCCGATATCGAGCTGGCGATGCACCGCATCGCCGAGCAGGCCGAACGTGCCGGCAAGGTCATCAAGAGCGTGCACGACTTCGTGCGCAGGCGCGACCAGGAACGCGAAGCCACGGCACCGCAAGCCCTGCTCGAAGCGATCATGCCGCTGGTGAACCTGCAGGCGCGCAAGCTCGGCGTTCAGGTCCAGACGCTACTGCAGGATGGGCTGCCCCCGGTGGTCTGCGACCGCACGATGGTCGAGCAGGTGCTGCTGAACCTGGCGCGCAATGCCATGCAGGCGATGGACCAGGCTGCGGCGGCGTCGCCATCGCTGACCATCCAGGTGCGTCGTGTCGGCACGCAGGAGCAGCTGGCGCAAGGCAACAAGGCCTGGCTCGAGTTCTCCGTGACCGACGTCGGCCCCGGCATTCCCGAATCCGTCAAGCAGCAGTTGTTCACGCCGTTCTTCACTACAAAGGCCGAGGGGATGGGTCTGGGCCTGAGCCTGTGCCGAACGGTGGTTGAACAGCATGGGGGATTCCTCGGGTTCGAGCCCAACCCGCCGCAGGGTACGATTTTCAGGTTCACCCTGCCGGTCGCAACCGCGGAGCCGGCGGCACCTCCGACATAACCCGATGCAGCCAGCACAAAACGCAACCGTGTTCATCGTCGACGACGATGCCAGCGTGCGCGAGGCACTGGCCTGGCTGCTGCGTTCACGCCATCTGCCAAGCGAATGCCATGCCGGAGGCGAGCAGTTCGAGGCGATGCTCGATGGCGGCTTCACGGTGTCGCAGCCCTCTTGTGTGCTGCTGGATGTACGCATGCCTCGCATGAGCGGCCTGGCGTTGTTCGACAAGCTGGTCGAGCGCGGACTGCAGGACATCCTGCCCGTGATCTTCCTCACCGGCCATGCCGACGTTCCGACCGCGGTCGATATGGTCAAGCGCGGTGCCTTCGACTTTTGCGAAAAGCCATTCTCCGACAATGCGCTGGTCGACCGCGTGGAACAGGCGATCAGGCGTTCCGGGCAGATGCTGGCGGCGCGACACCAGCGTGCCCAGCTGCAGTCGCGCCTGACCGAGCTGACCGAGCGCGAACGTGACGTCATGCGGTTGGTGGTCGAGGGTTTACCCAACAAGCTCATCGCCGACCAGCTTGACATCAGCGTGCGTACGGTCGAAGTGCACCGGGCGCGGGTCTTTGACAAGATGGAAGTCAAGTCGGCCGTTGAACTCGCCAACACGCTGCGCGACTTGTAGCCTCAGTCGGGCGGCGCCTGATCTGCCTTGGGCGGCTCGCCGCCCTTGCGCCCGGAGAACATGGTCCACCAGACGATGAGCAGCAACAGCACCAATGCGAGCAGGGCTTCGAGCAGAATCAGCAGCATGAACCGTTTCCTGGGAGTGTTGGCCATTGTAGGAACGCTGGCCGCCTGCAGCAGCGTGCCGCTGCTGGAGCCGCAGGCCCGGCCCGGCCCGGCCCTGGTGCCGCTACCGGCGGACGTGGACGTCGACACAATGGCCCTTCCCCCACCGCTGATGCAAGCCAGGAGCCACTGGCAGCCGGTTCGCTGGAGTGAGTTGCCGGGCGTGCGCGAGGATGCGCTTCATGAGGCGTGGAACGCCTGGCTCAGGAGCTGTGAGAAGCCGGCGCCGGCGTTCACCGGCGTGTGCACGGAGGTTCGGCGCATGTCGATCGCATCGGGCGACGAACAGCGCGCCTGGATGAGGCAGCGGCTCCAGCCCTATCGTGTGCAGGCCATTGGCGGTCCCGCCGAGGGGCTGCTGACCGGCTACTACGAGCCCGCGCTGGAGGCGTCCCGCCAGTCCGATGCCGGCCATCAGGTGCCGCTCTACCGCCCCCCGGTCACCATGGGCGGGCGCAAGCCGTGGTTCACGCGGCAGGAAATCGATACCCTGCCCGAAGCACGGTCCGCGCTGCGTGGACGTGAAATCGCCTGGCTGGCCGATCCGCTCGACGCGCTTGTCCTGCAGGTCCAGGGGTCGGGGCGGCTGCGCATTGTCGAGTCCGACGGCGGCCAGCGCACTGTGCGGCTGGCCTACGCTGCCAGTAACGACCAGCCCTACCGCAGCGTTGGCGACTGGTTGCTCCAGCAAGGCGCGGTTCGTATCGCGTCCTGGTCCGCGATACGGGCCTGGGCCGAGCAGAACCCGCCGCGTGTCAATGAAATGTTGTGGAGCAATCCGCGCATGGTGTTCTTTCGCGAAGAGCCGCTGGTGGACGTCGATGCCGGCCCGCGTGGCGCCCAGGGGGTTCCGTTGACGCCGGGCCGGTCCATCGCGGTGGACAAGGACAGCATTCCGTATGGCACGCCAGTCTGGCTGGCCTCGGCGGGCCCGACCGCCAACCTGGCGCGACTGGTGCTGGCCCAGGATACCGGCAGCGCGATCGTCGGTGCCGTGCGGGCAGACTACTTCACGGGCTGGGGGCCCGAAGCCGGTGAACTGGCGGGACGCTTGAAGCAGCCGTTGCGCCTATGGGTACTCTGGCCCCGTTGAAGTATGAGCAGGCGCTAGCGTGCGGGTTTGCCCGGCGCAAGGTGAGATAACGGCAGACTGCTGCTGGCCTTGACCTCGCCCAGTGAAAAGCTGGTGTGCAGGTCCTTGACGTTGGGCAGGTTGATCAGCACCTTGCGCGCGAACTGGGAAAAGCTGTCCAGATCCTGCGAAACCACCTGCAACTCGAAAGTGCCGGCGCCGCTGATGTAATGGCAGGAAACAATTTCAGGAATCTTGCGGATCGCCGCCTCCATCTCGCGCGTCAATTCGCCGGTGTTGCGGTTGGCGTCCAGCCGCACGAAGGCCAGCACACCCAGGCCGATCTTGTGCCGATCGATTTCGGCGTGATAGCCCTTGATGTAGCCGGCTTCTTCCAGGGCTCGTACGCGTCGCCAGCATGGCGCGGCCGACAGCCCCACACGCTGGGCCAACTCGGTGTTCGTAAGGCGCGCATCGGCCTGCAACTCGTTGAGGATGTGAACGTCGAACTTATCGAGTGTTTCCATAGCTGGCGATTTTAAGCAATATCCTTTCTCATATTGCCATTAATACGGCATAGAAAGCAAAGACTTATCTCCAGTGCCAGCATACACTTTGCACTCTCTGGAGAGTCCATGAACGCCCCGCTTCCCGACCACATCCGCAAGGCCCTCGAAACGGTCACGCTTGACGACAAGTACTCGCTTGACTACGGCAGCGCGTTCATGAGTGGCGTGCAGGCCCTGGTCAAGTTGCCCATGCTGCAGCGACTGCGCGATTTACGGGTGGGCAAGAACACCGCCGGGTTCGTCAGCGGCTACCGCGGATCTCCCCTGGGTGGCTATGACCAGGCGCTGTGGAAGGCGGACAAATACCTCAGGGCCCAGAACATCGTGTTCCAGCCGGGCGTGAACGAGGAATTGGCCGCCACCGCCCTGTGGGGCACGCAGCAGCTGGGCTTTACGCCGGCCAATACCCACAAGTTCGACGGCGTGTTTGGCATCTGGTATGGCAAGGGTCCCGGCGTGGATCGCTGCTCGGACGTCTTCAAGCATGCCAACATGGCAGGCACAACGGCGTGGGGCG
Source organism: Burkholderiales bacterium (assembly GCA_025361305.1). GTDB lineage: Bacteria > Pseudomonadota > Gammaproteobacteria > Burkholderiales > Burkholderiaceae_C > Ramlibacter. The sequence continues at coordinate 17,612 of JANYAN010000216.1, read as the reverse complement.
GCGTGATTGCCGTGGCCGGCGACGACCACGTTGCCAAGAGCTCCACGGCCGCGCACCAGAGCGACCATATCTTCAAGGCGTGCGGGCTGCCGGTGTTCTTTCCGGCGACGGTCCAGGAAATCCTCGACCTGGGTATCCACGCGTTCGCGATGAGCCGCTTCTCGGGGGTCTGGGCCGGCATGAAGACGATCCAGGAAATCGTCGAATCCAGCGCGACGGCAATGATCGACCCGGAACGCGTCGAAATCAGGATTCCCACCGACTTCCAGATGCCGACCGGGGGGCTGCATATCCGCTGGCCCGACACAGCCCTGGAACAGGAGGCGCGCCTGTTCGACTACAAGTGGTATGCGGCCCTGGCCTATATCCGCGCCAACCGCCTGAACTACAACGTGATCCAGGGCCCGAACGATCGTTTCGGGCTGATCGCCAGCGGCAAGGCCTATAACGACACGCGTCAGGCCCTGCTGGACCTGGGCCTGGACGACGCGGCTTGCCGCCAGCTGGGCATCCGGCTGCACAAGGTCGGTGTCGTGTGGCCGCTCGAGGCGCAGGGCACGCGCGAATTCGCCACCGGGCTGCGCGAGATTCTGGTTGTGGAAGAGAAGCGCCAGATCATCGAATACCAGATCAAGGAAGAGCTCTACAACTGGCGCACCGACGTGCGGCCCACCGTGCTGGGCAAGTTCAACGAAGTCGAAGGGGACTTTTCCGGGGGCGAGTGGTCGATGCCCAACCCCACCGCCAATACGCTGCTGAGGGCCAATGCGGACCTTTCGCCCGCGCTGATCGCCCGCGCGATTGCGCAGCGCCTGAAGAAGCTGGGCGTGGATGGCGAAATGGCGGCGCGGATCGACTCGCAGCTTGCGATCCTCCAGGCCAAGGAACGCTCGATGCAGGTGCTCGAGGTCAAGGGCGACCGCGCACCCTGGTTCTGTTCGGGCTGTCCCCACAACACTTCGACCGTCGTACCCGAGGGTTCGCGCGCGATGGCAGGCATCGGCTGCCACTTCATGGCCACCTGGATGGATCGCGCCACCGTCGGCTTCACGCAGATGGGCGGCGAGGGTGTGCCGTGGGTGGGCCAGCAGCCGTTCAGCACCGAGCCGCACGTCTTCGCCAATCTGGGCGATGGCACGTATTTCCACAGCGGACTGCTGGCGATCCGCCAGGCCATCGCGGCGGGTGTCAATATCACCTACAAGATCCTCTACAACGATGCCGTGGCGATGACGGGCGGCCAGCCGGTGGGCGAGCGGCCTGAAGGCCATTCGGTTGTCCAGATTGCCCGCAGCCTGCAGGCCGAAGGCGTGACCCGGCTGGTCGTCGTGACGGACGAGCCGGAAAGGTACGCGGCGGCGAAATTGCCGCCCGAGGTCAAGGTACACCATCGCGACGACCTCGATGCCGTTCAGCGACAGTTCCGCGAGATCAAGGGCACGACTGCCATCATCTACGACCAGACCTGCGCCACCGAGAAGCGGCGCCGCCGCAAGCGCGGCACCATGGTCGACCCGGCCGTGCGGGTCGTCATCAACGACCTGGTCTGCGAGGGCTGCGGCGATTGCAGCGTCAAGAGCAATTGCCTGTCGGTCGAGCCGCTCGAGACCGAATTCGGCCGCAAGCGCACGATCAACCAGAACACCTGCAACAAGGACACCAGCTGCCTCAAGGGCTTTTGTCCAAGCTTCGTGACGGTCGAAGGCGGCAAACTCAAGGGCAAGGTGAAGGCGCAAATGCCTTCGCCGTACGGATTGGGCGACCTGCCCGAACCGCAGCTGCCCGCGATCGATGGCGCGTTCGGTATCGTGGTGGCGGGCGTCGGCGGGACCGGCGTGATCACCCTCGGCCAGTTGCTTGGCATGGCGGGTCACATCGAGGGCAAGGGCATCGTCACGCAAGATTCGGCCGGTCTGGCGCAAAAGGGCGGCGCCACCTGGAGCCACGTACTGATTGGCGAACGCGCCGAGGACATCCGTACCACCCGCGTGGGCATGGCTGGCGCCGATCTCATCATCGGCTGCGACCCGATCGTCAGTGCGGGCAAGGAGACGGTGCTGCGCATGCGCGCCGGCCGAACCCGCGTGGCGCTGAACTCATACAGCACGCCGACGGCGGCCTTCGTGAAGAACGCCAATTGGGCCAACCCGGCCGACGCGTGCGCCGCTGAAATCGTGCATGCCGTCGGCGCTGCGGGCGTTTCGGCCTTCAATGCGGACGGCGCGTCGGGCCGCCTGATGGGGGACACCCTCTATGCCAATCCCATGATGCTTGGTTACGCCTGGCAGAAGGGCTGGATCCCGCTGGGCCGCGAGTCGCTGATGCGCGCGATCGAGCTCAATGCGGTGGCCGTCGAAAACAACAAGGCCGCTTTCGAGTGGGGCCGCTGGGCTGCGCACGACTGGGCCAGCGTGGAGAAGCTGCTGGCTCCGGCGCAGGTCATCGAGTTCAGGAAGCGTGACACGCTGGAGGCACTGGTTGCGCGGCGGGCGGAGTTCCTGACCGAGTACCAGAACGCCGCTTACGCACAGACCTATCGGGATTTCGTCGAGAAGGCGAAGCTGGCTGAGGCGCCGTTGGGCAGGGCTGTATTGGCCGAAACGGTGGCCCGCTCGCTGTTCAAGCTGATGGCCTACAAGGACGAGTACGAGGTGGCGAGGCTGCATACCCAGACCGGTTTCGAGGACAAGATTGCCGCCATGTTCGAAGGGAGCTACAAGATTCACCTGCACATGGCGCCGCCGATCATTGCAAATCGCAACGAAAAGGGCGAACTCCAGAAGCGCAGGTTCGGCCCCGCCATGCTAACGGCCATGCGCGTATTGGCCCGCCTCAAGGGGTTGCGCGGCACGGCGCTGGACATATTTGGCCGCACGCATGAGCGCCGGTCCGAGCGGGCCCTGATCGGCGAGTTCCGCCGCAGCATGGAGCAGGTTTTCTCCAGCCTGGACGCCGAAAACCATGCGCTGGCGCTGGAGATCGCAAGCCTGCCCGGGCAGATCAAGGGCTTCGGCCATGTGAAGGAGCGCCACCTCGCCGCGGTACGAGTCCAGTGGGAGCGGCTGATGCATCAGTGGGCGCGTCCCCAGGCCGACCGCCAAGCCGCCTGAGCAGCGGTTGACCGCGCCCGCCGCGCGTCGGCGAGGGTGTGCGGTTACAACTTATTACGTTGCCGCGCGCAACATACAATCAAGGTGGATCGCGCCCAGCGGCACCGGTGAGTGCGTGCCGGCTTTTCTGCGGGCGCATAGATCGACGATCGACAGTAAAACCTTGTCCCTGGAGCCCACGTGTTCATTTCTTCCGCCTTTGCCCAAACCGCGCCGGCCGCCGCTGCGGGAGGGGACATGCAATCGTCCCTGATGAGCATGTTGCCCCTGGTACTGATGTTCGTTGTCCTTTATTTCGTGATGATCCGGCCGCAGATGAAGCGCCAGAAGGAGCATCGCACCATGATCGATGCTCTGGCCAAGGGTGACGAAGTCGCCACGGCCGGTGGGCTGATTGGCAAGGTGACGCGGATGGGCGACAGCTACCTCGGCGTGGAGATCGCCAATGGCGTCGAAGTCCAGTTGCAGCGCAGCGCCGTCGTCCAGGTATTGCCCAAAGGCACAGTGAAATAAGGTTAAGACACGGGTGCCACGCGCCACGTGTCCTTCAGGTTTCAAAAAATGAACCGATACCCGGTCTGGAAGTACGCGATCATCGTCGTCGCGCTGTTGGTGGGAGTCATCTACACCTTGCCCAATTTCTTTGGCGAAGCGCCGGCGGTGCAGATCTCCGCCGGCAAGGCCACCGTCAGGGTCGACGGCACGACGCAGGCGCGGGTGGAACAGGCGCTGGCGGCCGCGGGCATCCAGCCGGTGTCGACCACCCGGGACGCCGGCTCCATCAGGGTTCGACTCGATAGCACCGACATCCAGCTCAAGGCCAAGGACGCGATCCAGAAGGCGCTGATCCCTGATCCATCGGATCCGTCCTACGTCGTCGCGCTGAACCTGCTGTCTGGCTCGCCGTCCTGGCTGTCGGCGTTGCGGGCGGCGCCGATGTACCTGGGCCTTGACCTGCGTGGTGGCGTGCACTTCATGCTCCAGGTAGACATGCAGGCGGCGCTGACCAAGAGGGCCGAGTCGCTGGCGGGCGATCTGCGCAGCGTGCTGCGCGAGGCCAATGTGCGCCACGCGGGCATCGGCCGCAACGGCCAGACCATCGAGGTCCGGTTCCGCGATGCGGCCACGCTCGACGCGGCCAAGCGCATCATCGTCGAGCAATTCACCGACCTGCAGACCAGCGAGAGCCCGGACGGCGCCGACATCAGGCTGGTGGCCGCGATCAAGGTCGAGGCGGCACGGCGTATCCAGGAGCAGGCGCTCAAGCAGAACATGACCACGCTGCACAACCGTATCAACGAGTTGGGCGTTGCCGAGCCGGTGATCCAGCAGCAGGGCCTTGACCGCATCGTAGTGCAACTGCCCGGCGTGCAGGACACCGCCAAGGCCAAGGACATCCTTGGACGGACGGCCACGCTGGAGTTGAGGATGGTCGATGAGAGCGCGGAAGGGCGGGCGGCCGAAATGGGCACCGGGGCAGTGCCGTTTGGCACGGAGCGTTTTCTCGAGCGCGACGGACGCGCTGTCATCGTCAAGAAGCAGGTCATCCTCACTGGCGAGAACCTCACCGACGCCCAGCCGGGCTTTGACTCGCAGAACCAGCAGCCGAAGGTCGACCTGACGGTGGACGCCAAGGGCGGCCGCATCATGCGTGACACCAGCCGCGAGAACGTCAAGAAGCGCATGGCGATCCTGTTGTTCGAGAAAGGCAAGGGCGAAGTGCTGACGGCGCCGGTCATCCAGAGCGAACTGGGCAACCGGTTCCAGATCTCGGGTTCGATGACCGTGAGCGAGGCCAATGACCTGGCCCTGCTGCTGCGGGCAGGCTCGTTGGCCGCGCCAATGGAGATCATCGAGGAACTGACGATCGGCCCGACCCTGGGCGCGGAAAACATCGCCAAGGGCTTCCACAGTGTGACCTGGGGCTTCGCCGCCATCGTGGCGTTCATGGCCTTGTACTACATGCTATTCGGCATGTTTTCCGGGTTGGCGCTGGCCGTGAACCTGCTGCTTCTGGTGGCTGTGCTGTCGATGCTGCAGGCGACGCTGACTCTGCCGGGCATGGCCGCCATGGCGCTGGCGCTGGGCATGGCGATCGATTCAAACGTCCTGATCAACGAGCGGGTTCGCGAGGAGTTGCGCAATGGCGCGTCGCCGCAGGCAGCCATCCACGCCGGCTACGAGCGCGCCTGGGCGACGATCCTGGACTCCAACATTACGACGCTGATCGCCGGGGTCGCGCTGCTGGCGTTCGGGTCGGGGCCGGTACGCGGCTTTGCGGTCGTGCACTGCATTGGTATCCTTACGTCCATGTTCTCGGCTGTGTTCTTCTCGCGCGGGCTGGTCAATCTCTGGTACGGCCAGCAGAAGAAGCTCAAGACCGTGTCGATCGGCACCGTCTGGCGTCCTGCTGGCGGCGCGGCCCTAACCAAGACTGACTGAGGCGGACATGGAATTCTTCAAGATCCGCCGGGACATCCCGTTCATGGAAAACGCATTGATCTTCAACGTGATTTCCCTGCTCACGTTCCTGGCCGCCGTGTTCTTCCTGTTCTCCCGCGGCCTTCACCTGTCTGTGGAATTCACCGGCGGCACGGTGATGGAAGTGAGCTATTCGCAGCCGGCCGAGGTGGAAAAAGTCCGCACCACGGTCGCCGGCCTGGGCTTTGCCGACGTGCAGGTCCAGAACTTCGGCACGTCGAGCAACGTCATGATTCGCCTGCCGGCGCAAAAGGGCGTCAGCTCGGCGCAGCAGAGTGAAAAAGTGCTGAGTGCGCTCAAGGCCGCCGATGCGGGCGTCATCTTGAGGCGTACCGAATTCGTCGGGCCCCAGGTGGGTGAGGAACTTGCCACCGATGGCCTCAAGGCCCTTGCCATGGTGGTGGCCGGCATCATGATCTACCTGGCGTTTCGCTTCGAGTGGAAGTTCTCCGTGGCGGCGATCGTCGCCAACCTCCACGACGTGGTGATCATCCTGGGTTTCTTTGCGTACTTCCAATGGGAGTTCTCGCTCGCCGTGCTGGCGGCGGTGCTGGCCGTGCTGGGGTATTCCGTCAATGAATCGGTCGTCATCTTCGACCGGATCCGCGAGAATTTCCGGCGCTATCGGAAGATGAATACGGTGCAGATCATCGACAACGCGATAACGTCGACCATCAGCCGCACGATCATCACGCACGGCTGTACCCAGGTCATGGTGCTTTCCATGCTGCTGTTCGGCGGCCCGACGCTGCACTACTTCGCGCTTGCGCTGACGATCGGCATCTGTTTCGGCATTTATTCGTCTGTCTTCGTTGCCGCGGCCATCGCGATGTGGCTGGGTATCAAGCGGGAAGACCTGATCAGGTCGGCCCCGCGCAAGGACGGCGACCCCGGCGATCCCAACGCCGGCGCAACCGTGTGAGCTAGCCGTGAATACACCGCAACTGCCCCGTGATTCCAGCATGCGGCTGGCGCGGCAGGCGCGCGAGCAGTTCGTCACGCATGCGGACGCGGTTCTCGCCCCAATGGCCAACGCCGTCCGCGCCCGCCTGGCAGAGCTGGCCGATGCCGGGGGCGGGTCGCGTGAAATGCAGGACCGTCGAGACGCCCTGCTGGCTTTCGACAAGGAACAGGCCGCGTGGGTGCGCCGGGTGTCAAGAGCCTGGCGCGAGGCATTGGTGCCACCCACTGCAACTGCCAGGGTGCGTCTCGAGGCTTCGACGAGCTTCGAGCTGATCGGCAACGACGTTGTCGAACAGAAGATCCTGTCCTCGCGCATTGCACTGGCGATTCAGGAGAAGGTGTCATGGGACCTCAACGACCTGCGGGTCCGGATGCAGCATCTGGAGAGCGGCGAAGAGCTCGGCAGCACCGACGTGCTGCGTCCCGAGACCGTCGCCCAGTTGCTGGTCGAGCAATGGAGCGGTAGTGGCCTGACGCGCGAGTCCTGGGCGATGGTGCAGGACGTGATCCAACGCCACATGGTCGAGCGTCTGGTTGAGTCCTATCGGCTCGTCAACGAGTTTCTGGTGCGGCACGGCGTGCTGCCGGAGATTGACTTGAGCAGCCGTGTCCGGCGCGGAGCCGACCCCGCTGGCGGAGGTCGCAAAGCCGATGGTGCTGCCCCCGGCGCGCCGCCTGGCCAGGGCGAACGTGGCCGGCCGGGTGAGTCGTCACGCGGGGGCGGTGGCTACAGTGGTAGCGGTGGCCAGGGCGACACCGACGGCTTTGGCGGTTCGGGTGGTGGTGGGGCCCAAGGCGGCCAGGGTGGCGGCCACGGTGGTGGCGGCGCTGGCGCCCAGGGCGGTACCTATGGTGGCGGTGGCGGTGGCGGTGGGCAAGGCGGCGGCCAGGGCCAGGGCGGTGGCGCGGGCACCGGCAATGACTCGGCAAACAGTGGGGCGGCGGGCGCACAGGGCGGCCAACGCGGCGGTGGTGGCGGCAGCGGCGGCGGCACCGGCGATGCCCCCGGTGGTAGTGGCCGCCAGGGCCGCGGCGGCGGCCCGACACGAAGTGGTGGCGTCGCCGAGGAAACGCGACTGATGACTTCGGGCACGCCTCTGGCGCGTGCCAAGCAGCGGGCCACGGGCGTGTTGGGCCAATTGCGCCGCCTGCTGAGCGAACGTGTCGCTGGCTTCGATTCCGGGCACCACACGCGACCGTCGCCCGCGTTGGCCGAAGCGATGTCGCAGCAAGCCACGCAGGTGCAGGCGACCCAGCAGCACACCGGCGTCGCCTATGAGGGCGACATCGTTGTCTACGATGACGCCGCCGTGGAGCGGGTGGCACAGGACTTGCGCCACCGTACCGGTGAGCTGAAGAAAAAGGCGTCCACGTCGACCGAAAAGGCCACGATCGAAATCGTCGCCCTGATGTTCCAGAGCATCCTGTCCGAAGAGCGAATTCCGCCGGCCGTCCGGGTCTGGTTTGCGCGCCTGCAGATGCCGGTGTTGCGGGTGGCGATCGCCGAGCCCGAGTTTTTCGGTTCCCTGCAGCACCCCGCGCGCCAGCTGATTGACCGGATGGGCTCCTGCGTGATGGGTTTCGACGCCAGCACGATAGGCGGCAGTACCCTTGAAATCGAGATCAAACGGATCGTCCAGGTCATCGAGCAGTACCCGGAAACCGGCCGGCGAGTGTTCCAACTGGTGTATGACGAGTTCCAGAAGTTTCTTGCCAGGTTCCTCACCGAGAAGGGCCCCGCGCAGCGGCTGGTCACGGTGGCCCAGCAGGTAGAGCAGAAGGAAACTCTGGCCATCCAGTACACGATCGAAATGCGCAACATGCTCAACGACATGCCGGTGCGCGAGGAGATCCGGGAATTCCTGTTCAAGGTCTGGGCCGAGGTGCTGGCCCTGGCGGCCGTCAAGAACGGACCCCAGCACGAAGAAACGCTTACGCTCAAGAACTGCGCATCCGAGCTGGTCTGGGCCGCCAGCGCCAAGCCCAATCGAAACGAACGGGCGCGGGTCATCCAGGATCTTCCGCGGTTGTTGCAGCGCCTGCGCCAGGGCATGACGCTGGTCGGGATCCAGGGGCCAGCCCAGGAAAACCATATCAAGGCAATTGGCGACACGCTCGCCGACGCCTTCCTGTCCAAGACCGAAGCCATCCCCCACGACCAGATCGAGGCCATGGCCAAGCGTCTGGCGCGGCTGGAGGATTTTGTTGCGGACGATGACCCCACCGGTGACCTGCCACTGGACGCCGAGAGCATTGAATTGATGCTGGGAATTGACGCATCCTCGATCGAGGTGGTGGCCGATGGCGGCTCGCGGCCCAGTGCGGCCATGCTCTCGTGGGCGCTGGAACTCCAGGTGGGCAACTGGTTCACGCTCGATCACAACGGCCAGGCCACCCAGGTCCAATATGCGTGGCGCAGCGACCGCAAGCAGTTGCACCTGTTCGCCGCACCTGGCGGCCGCAGCTTCCTGATTCAGGCCCGGCGCCTGGCGGCTTACCTGCAGGCGGGGCTTCTGTTGCCGGCCGAAGAGGAGGCGCTTACCGTACGCGCGACGCGCGATGCGCTGGCCAAGCTGGACGCGAATCCGGAACGGCTGCTGCAGTAAATCCGCGCAAGCCCCGGGCTCAGTGGGCGACGCGGCCCTCGGTGTCGTCGCACAGCTCGTCCAGCACCAGCGCATCCGGTTCTTCACCGAAGCTCCAGTACACCATCAGGACGATGATCTTGAAGTCGTCCAGTGAAACCGGATCGCCTGGCGCCGCCATGGCCCGGTCGATCACGATCTCGCGCATCGGCGCGGGCAATACGCCGGCAGTCTCCAGAAAATGCACAAACCCGAGACATTGGGCGCCCAGGTGGTCTTGTTCGGCGACGCAGTAGACCCGCAGGCTCGTATCTGACTGGCGTGTCGAGGCGTCGCCCGCAGGCGCCAGTTCGATTTCAAGGTCGGTATTCTGGGCCGCCAGTGTCAGGCCGTCGAGCCAGGTCAGTGCCTGGGCGATCTCGTCGGCGTCGAAGCCGTGGGCACTGAGCTTGCGGCCCAGGTGCTGCGACTCGGGACAGGCCTCGCCGCGCCAGTAGTTCTCGTAGACAAACACCAGCACTTCAAACATGAACCTCAATATAGCCCAGAACGCCGTGCGCCCGTCCAGGCTTTTTCAGCCAATGGCGACACTGTTGCGTCGGACCCGAAGCTCAGCCCGTGCCGATCCGCTGATACAGGCCGCCGGGCAACCGGGCCAGGCGCCCCGCCAGCTCGAGGTCAAGCAGCCGCGCCTGAAGTTCTGCGGCCGACATCCCCGTGCGCGCGACCAGTGCATCAAGGGTCGCTACGTCAAACCCGAGGGCTTCGAGCAACGGATCGTCGGCAGCCGGCAGCTCATCGACCGCGTCTGTGGCCGGGGACGCTCGCCGGGCCTGGGCCTGTGGCTGCAACTCGTCCAGCACGTCCTGGGCTGATTCCACCAATTTGGCGCCTTGCTTGAGCAGGGCGTGGCAACCGCGTGAATGGGTCGAGTGGATAGAGCCGGGAATTGCAAAGACCTCCTTGCCCTGCTCCGCGGCCAGCCGTGCCGTGATCAGGGAGCCGGACTGCAGCGCAGCCTCGACCACCAGCGTGCCCTGGCTGAGGGCCGAGATGATGCGATTGCGCCGAGGGAAGTTGGCAGCCAGCGGCGGCGTTCCGAGCACATACTCGCTGACCAGCAGCCCGTTGGCCGCGATCCGCCCGGCCAGATCGAGGTGTCTGCGGGGATAGACCTGGTCCAGGCCCGTTCCGACCACGGCGATAGTTGCCAACATGTGCGCACCAGCGCCTTCGAGTGCGCCCTCATGCGCTGCTGCGTCAACGCCCAGGGCCAGCCCGGAGACCACAGTCAAACCGGCCTGCGCCAGGCTGAGCGCGAACTGCCGGGCGTTCAGCAGCCCCTGTGGGCTCGGATTGCGGCTGCCAACGATCGCGATGGCCGAGAGAGGCCACGGCGCACGGGTGTTTCCCGCCAGGTACAGCATCAGCGGCGGGTCTTCGATGTTCAGCAGGGCCTGCGGGTAGTCCGGGTCCCCCAGGGTAACCAGGCGGCGCGAGCCCGCGCTGGCACGCTGGGCGAGCCAGGTCGTTGTCGATCCCAGCTGCGCCGCCAGCCCGGCTGGCTCTGTCTTCAGGGCGGCGGCCTGGGCCACGCTGACGACCTGCTGCAACGCCAGCGCAGACTGCACGAAGATGGCCTGTGGGAGGCCGAACGCGGCCAGCAAGCGCCGCGCGGCCATGTTGCCGACTTCGGGCGTAAGGGCAAGCCGCAACCACGCGGCGAGCTCGTCGCTTTGCATCGAGCCGACGGGTTCAGCGCGGGTTGACTACGCGGTCGCCGACCGTCACCGCTTCATTGATCTCCAGCACGAGCGCATACGACAGGCGCTCGAAGGGCCTGAACACCATCAGCAGGCCATTGCGTTCGTCAGGCAGCTTGATCTGCGTCTGCTCGCCCGCCTGCGAGCGGTCCAGCAACCGCTGGCCCTCGTGCCGGATGGCCAGGACGTGGCCGGTCTCGATGCCGTCGGCCGTCCCCTTGTTGATGACAACGACCTGGTTCTGGCCGACCAGCGCCACCGCGTTGCCATAAACAGACACGATGTTGCCATCCACCGGCGAGGCCGGGGCGCGCGGCACGTAGCTGAGGAACTAGCGTGGCGGTTCGGGCAGCAGCCGGTCGCCTACGCGCATCTCCTCCTTGGCCGCGACGATGTCTATCGTCGCAGGCACGATCATCGTCTCGGTGCCGCCGCTCTTGGTCCGGACGGACTGACTGCCTTCGCTGCGGACCAGCGACGCGTTGCCGAGGTATTTGGCCTCGTAGCCCAGCACCGTGCCGGTGACCGGATCTTTCAATGCAACGGCATCCCGGAACACGCGGTAGTCGTCCGAACGGCCCGTCACGCGCACCATCAGTGGCGTCGCCGCCAGACCGCGCGCGTAGGCCCTGTCACCGCGGGTAATCAGGACTCGGCCCTCAGGCGCCGCAACGATGCGGGGGGCCTGGGCCAGCGCCGATTCGCTCACGATCATCGGTTCGGCAAGGAACGGCTCGATCAGTTGCGACAGCAGGGTTGGCAGCGCTGAATCGTGCAGGTTTTCGATCCGGGTGCGGGGCGAAACCCGCACTGTGTCGGTTGGCGCCGTGCCTTCGCCGTCCGGCCGCAGGCGCAACAGGGCGCGCCCATCCTTCTTTTCAAGGACCAGGTGCTGGCCGGGGTAGATCCGGTGCGGGTTGCGCACCTCTTCCATGTTCATGCCCCACAGCTCGGGCCAGCGCCAGGGGCTGGTCAGGAAGACGCCGGAGATGGCCCACAGCGTATCGCCGCGCTTGACTGTGTATTCATCCGGGGCGTTGGGGGCCAGTTCGCTCAGGGCGATGCCAGCCTGCGCCACTTGCTGTGCCGTGGACCGCTGGCCGGGAGTGACCGGATAATTCTGGGCCAGCGCCGACGCCGACCACAACCCACCGGAAAGCACCGCGAGGACCGCGCAGGCATGCCGGGCTCGGGAGGGGCCAAAAGCTGTGTTGGATCGGGCCATCATCGGTTTCTTCCTGTGTCTATGCATTGCGCCACAGCCGCCGGGAAGTGCAAAAGCGGCCGAAAGTCTTGACAAATCACTGGCGATTCTGCGCTCAAGCCCTTGATTGGGCAACGATTATTGGCTTCACGCTATGCTCGAAAAGCCAAAAATAGCGAAAATAGCGACACCAGTGACCAGAACCATGCCACTCCTGCCCATTCTGTATTATCCCGACCCCAAGCTGCATACGGTCGCCCGACTGGTGCCGGCGGTCGATGCCGGCATCAAGCAGTTGATCGCCGACATGCTCGAAACCATGTACGAGGCCAACGGCATCGGCCTGGCCGCGACCCAGGTGGACGTGCACCAACGCCTGATCGTGATCGACGTGTCTGAACAACGCAACGAGCCGCTCGTGCTGATCAACCCGGCCCTTTCCTGGGCCAGCCCGCAGATGCAGATCAGCGACGAAGGGTGCCTGTCGGTGCCGGGAATCTACGACGGGGTGGAACGCTCGGCTGCCATCAGGGTCCAAGCCCTGGACGGTGACGGTCAGTTGCGCACGATTGAGGCCGAAGGGCTGCTGGCGGTGTGTATCCAGCACGAGATGGACCATCTGCTGGGCAAGGTCTTCGTCGAATACCTTTCGCCGCTCAAGCGCAACCGGATCAAGACCAAAATGCTCAAGGCCCGGCGCGACACTGAACGGGCCTGAACCGTGTGAAAGGGCGTCATGAAAAGCCTGTCGCTGATGTGTTGTGTCTTCGCCCTGGCCGGCGTGACAGCGCTGGCTGGTTGCGCCAGCGCCCCATGGTCGGCCGCGGACATGGAGCCCGGCACTCCCCGTGATGTTGTCATCAACAGGCTCGGTCCGCCCACACGTGTCGTGGCCCTGCCCGCGTCCGGTCAGCAGCGCCTGCAGTATTCGCTCCAGCCCTTCGGCCAGCAGGCCGTCATGATCGACCTGGATGCCTCGGGCAAGGTGGTGCGTTCGCGCCAGGTCCTCACGGCAACGGAATTCAACCGCATCCAGGCCGGCCAATGGACGCGGGCCGATGTGGAGCGCGAATTCGGTCCGCCGGCGCTGGTCGACCGCGTGGTCAGCTGGGACGGTCCGATCATGACCTACCGCTGGAGCGACGGCAGCGACATGTTCTATTGGGTCTACCTGGACCCGGGTGGCGTGGTCCAGCGGGCCCACCCTGGCATGGAACTGAAGAACGCACCGGATCGGGATTGACCTTGCGAATTGTTTTCGCGGGCACGCCCGACTTTGCCCGCACTGCCTTGGCGTGCCTGCAAAGCGCCGGGCTGGAAGTTGCCATGGTGTTGACCCAGCCGGACCGGCCGGCCGGCCGCGGCATGAAACTGCAGCACTCTGCGGTCAAGCAATACGCGCTCTCTCATGGCATTGAGCTGATTCAGCCGCGCAGCTTGCGCCTGGATGGCAAGGCGCAAGCCGACGCGACCCTGGCCCGCGAAGCGCTCGTCAGGGCACAGGCGGACGCGATGGTGGTTGCCGCATACGGTCTGATCCTGCCCCAATGGGTGCTTGACCTGCCGCGGCTGGGTTGCCTGAACATTCATGCCTCGCTGTTGCCGCGCTGGCGCGGTGCGGCGCCCATCCATCGCGCCATCGAGGCCGGCGACAGCCAGACGGGTGTCACCATCATGCAGATGGACGCGGGACTGGACACTGGACCCATGCTGATGACCGGGCGCGTCCCGATCGCGCAAACCGACACGACTGGCACGCTGCACGACAAGCTGGCCGCCCTGGGCGGTCGGCTGATCGTGCAGACGCTCGAGCGGGCCGACCGGGGCGAGCTTGACCCTGTGGCGCAGCCCGACACCGGCGTCACCTATGCCAACAAGATCGACAAGGCCGAGGCCATCGTCGATTGGGCAGAGCCGGCGGCGGTGATCGAAAGGCGATTCCGGGCGTTCGATCCGTTCCCTGGCGCCACCGCAGCGCTGGGTGGTGAGACACTCAAGCTTTGGTCGGCGCGGGTCATCGCACCAGCGCCTGCACCACTGGCCGCGCCGGGCACGGTCCTGGGCGCCGACGCCGAGGGCATCACGGTCGCATGCGGCCAGGGCAACTTGCTGCTGACGACGCTTCAACGTCCTGGGGGCAAGCGCATGCCTGCAGCGCAATTCCTTCATGGCTTCGGGCTGCGGCCAGGCGCCAGATTTGAAACGCCGTCACTCTAGCGCTGTTGCGCCAGCCCACGGCTCAGGTGGGGCGTGCTCCTAGAATTCGGGGTTGCGTCATTCAAAGCTGCCCATGAACGTCATCCGCTTTTCCGATCTGCTTGCCCAAGGCAAAGTTGCCGGCCAACGTGTCTTCATCCGTGCGGATCTCAACGTGCCTCAGGACGATGCCGGAAACATCACCGAAGACACACGCATTCGCGCGTCCCTGCCCTGCATCCGGATGGCGCTGGAAGCCGGCGCGGCTGTGATGGTCACCTCGCATCTGGGCCGGCCCGTCGAAGGGCAATTCAGGGCGCAAGACTCATTGGCGCCCGTGGCCCGGCGCCTGGGCGAACTGCTGGGACGAGAGGTACGGCTGCAAGCCGACTGGGTCGACGGCGTCGAGCTGGCTGCCGGCCAACTCGTGCTGCTGGAGAACTGCCGGCTCAACAAGGGCGAAAAGAAGAACGATCCCGTCCTGGCCAGGAAGATGGCGTCGCTGTGCGATATCTTCGTCCATGACGCCTTCGGCACGGCACACCGGGCTGAGGCGTCGACCTACGGCATCGCCCAGTACGCGCGCATCGCGTGCGCCGGCCCCCTGCTGGCGGCAGAGATCGACGCCATCGGCAAGGCCCTGGCCAATCCGCGCCGGCCATTGGTTGCGATCGTGGCAGGCTCCAAGGTTTCAACCAAGCTCACCATCCTGCAATCGCTGGCCGGCAAGGTCGACCGGCTGATCGTCGGGGGCGGTATTGCCAACACCTTCATGCTGGCGATGGGCCTGCCCATAGGCAAGTCGCTGGCCGAGGCGGAACTGGTGGCCCAGGCCCGCACCGTGATCGGCGCCATGAAGGCGCGCGGCGCCGAAGTGCCGATTCCCACCGATGTGGTGACTGCAAAGACGTTTGCCGCTGATGCGTCAGCCACGGTGAAAGCGGCGAATGAAGTTGACGACGACGATCTGATCCTGGATATCGGCCCGCAGACGGCGGCACGGCTCGCGGAAATTCTGCAGGCGGCTGGCACAATCGTGTGGAACGGGCCGGTCGGCGTGTTCGAGTTCGAGGCATTTGCCAAGGGCACCGAAACGGTGGCCCGCGCGATCGCGGCGTCCAGTGCGTTCAGCATTGCCGGCGGCGGCGACACGCTGGCCGCCATTGCCAAGTACGGCATCGAAAAGGAAGTGGACTACATCTCCACTGGCGGTGGCGCTTTTCTCGAAGTGCTGGAAGGCAAAACCCTTCCGGCCTTCGAGATCCTGGAAAAGCGCGCGCGCGAGTGAACAGGCGTCAGGCTGGCAGCCGCTGGCTGGTCGGCCTGCCCGCGTAGTCGGTCCAGCAGTGACGCGAGAAGTCATACAGCTTGCAGCGCCGAGCGGTGTCGAAATACCAGCGCCATGAGAACGGCTGGATCACGATGCGGCCCGGCAGCAGGTGCTCCAGGCGCTGCTGCGAGGGCTTGAGCCGGTACAGCGGAATGCTCATGTCCACGTGATGGGCCGTGTGCTCCATGATGTGGTGCAGCAGCGCGCCGAAGCGCAGCGGGAATGTCAGGTGCACGGTGGTCGAGACGAAAGGCTGCGCTTTCGACCAGGCGGCCCGCTCTTCATGCCAGCGCACGTCCGTGTGGGTGTGGTGGACGTAGACCACGAAACCGATCATCGCGCACCAGAAAAGGAACGGCACCACCATGCCGGCCAGCAGCAACAGCACGATCGATTGGCCCGTCGTCACGGCGGCCGAGGCCAGCGCGGCTGCCCAGAGCAGTGAAAAACCGCTCACCAGCAGGTTGTCCAGCACGAACACCCTGCGCCGGGTGGGCATGTGGTGCCGGTTCGGGAAGAACATGCGCTTCCACCAGATCTCGACCATGTAGTACAGGCCGGGCGCCCAGCCGCTTCGATGGATGCGGTCGAGCAGGCGCCGGGTTCCGCTCAGGGCCGCGAACTCCTCAAGGGTGCACGGGGCCCAGACGAAGTCGACCCCGCGCAGGTTGGTGTAGCCATGGTGCACCACATTGTGGCCGGCATCCCATAGGCTGTAGGGCGTGAGCGATGGCAGGAAGGCGATGCGCCCGACCCACTTGTTGAGGGTGCGGTGGGGCGTCAGGCTCTGGTGGCAGGCATCGTGCCCGATGATGAACAAGCGGCCTGTCATGAAGCCGGCCGCGACGCCGCACAACAACTTGGCCCAGGTCGCTGCCAGCAATGCCGTACCGGCGAGCGCCGCAACCAGGAGCAAGTAGTCGGCCAGCAGCAGTGCCAGCGCGTAGGCGGTGGTCCTCTGCGAGAGTGGGATCAGCCACTGGCGGATGATCTTGCGGTGCGGCAGCGGTGCGCCAGGAGCGAGGGGAAGAAGGTCGGGAGTCATGGGTGAAGGGGCAGCAAAAACGCGCCCGGAGGGCGCAAACTTCGACGAACGTGCATGCTAGGGTGGATGTTTGTCGTCCGCTCTGATCTGGATCAATGCGGATGCGACTGCCGGACACGCAGTGCCCAGGGGCGCAGCGGTGTTCAGTAACCGGCATGTGACCCAATCCATGGGAAAATCCGGAACTAAGTTACCAGGAGACGTCCAATGGCCCGTCGTGCCACCAAGATTGTTGCCACCCTCGGCCCCGCCTCCAGCGATCCCGACCTGCTCGAGCAGATGATCCGCGCCGGGGTCAACGTGGTGCGCCTGAACTTCAGCCATGGCAAGGCCCGCGACCATATCGACCTTGCAGGCGTGGTGCGCGCTGCCGCCCAGCGGGCTGGCCGCGAAGTGGCGCTGATGGCCGATCTGCAGGGGCCCAAGATCCGGGTCGGCAAGTTCGAGCACGGCAAAGTCATGCTCGCGCCCGGCATGGCGTTCGTGCTGGATGCCTCGCGCGTCGAACCGGGTGACATTGCCGGCGTCGGGCTGGATTACAAGGAACTGCCGCGCGATGTGAAGGCGGGCGATGTGCTGCTGCTTAACGACGGCCTGATCGTGCTGACGGTGGATTCGGTCAAGGGCGAGCAGGTGCACACCACGGTCAAACTCGGCGGCGAACTGTCCAACAACAAGGGCATCAACAAGCAGGGCGGCGGACTCACGGCATCGGCCCTGACGGCCAAGGACATGGAGGACATCCGCACCGCGATGGCTTTCCAGGCCGACTATGTGGCGGTCAGTTTCCCCAAGACCGCGACCGACATGGAAATGGCGCGTCAGCTGTGCAACGTAGCGGCTGCAGAGTATCGGCACCGGCCCGGCCTGATCGCCAAGATCGAGCGCGCCGAGGCGATCCCCAACCTCGAGTCCATCCTGCTGGCCAGCGATGG
>JANYAN010000067.1 GCA_025361305.1 Burkholderiales bacterium | reverse complement strand
CATCGCAGCCACCCAGGCCGGCTTGCCCCTGGTGTCGCGACCGTATGACCTGGTGGGTGAGCTGCTGGGTGTCAGCGGGGCCGTGGTTCGGGAGCGGTTCGCCGGCATGCTGGACGAAGGCCTGGTGCGGCGCATCGGGGCCGTACCCAACCACTACCGGCTAGGTTTCACCGCCAACGGCATGACGGTGTGGGACGTCGACGACGCGCGGGTCGACGAACTGGGCGAAAAAGTGGGGGCGCTGGGCTTCGTCTCGCACTGCTACCGGCGTCCGCGCGCACTGCCCGACTGGCCCTACAACCTGTTTGCCATGGTGCATGCGCGCGATCGCGCCGAAGTCGAACGCTTTGCCCTGCAGATCCATTGCCTGCTGGCCGAGGCCTGCCGCGGGCAGGACATCCTGTACAGCATCCGCATCCTCAAGAAGACGGGCCTGCGTCTGGCCGACGCGGAATCCAACGGATAGCACCTCATGTTTCGCATTTCCCAATACATGCGCGAGCTGGCCGCGGCCGAGCGCGATGGCATCTACCCGGCGGTCACCGATCGCAAGCCGCGCGGCCCGGTCGTGATCTGGAATCTGGTGCGCCGCTGCAACCTGAGCTGCAAGCACTGCTATGCGCTGTCGGCCGACCACGACTACCCCAATGAGCTGACACTGGCGCAAATCGATACGGTGATGGACGACCTGAAGGCGTTCCAGGTGCCGGTGCTGATCCTGTCCGGCGGCGAGCCGCTGATGCGCCCGGATATTTTCGAGATCGCCCGGCACGCCAAGGCCAGAGGTTTCTACATCGGTCTTTCGACCAATGGTACGCTGATCGACGCGCCGATGGCCGATCGCGTGGCGGCGCAAGGCTTCGACTACGTCGGCATCAGCCTGGACGGCATGCGTGAGACGCACGACCGCTTTCGCCGCAAGCAAGGCGCTTTCGATGCGTCGCTCGCGGCAGTGCGGCTGTTGCGCGCGCGCGGCGTCAAGGTGGGCCTGCGCTACACGATGACCGACATGAACGCGGCGGACCTGCCCGATCTGCTCAGGCTGATGCAGGATGAAGGCGTCGACAAGTTCTATTTTTCGCACCTGAACTACGCCGGGCGCGGCAACATCCATCGCGGCCGCGACGCGCATTTCGCGGCGACGCGCGACGCGCTCGACCGGCTGTTCGCGCAGGCCTGGGACAACGCCAGCCGTCCCGGCGCCGCGGCTGTCGAATACGTGACCGGCAACAACGATGCCGACGGCGTCTACCTGCTGATGTGGGTGCGCCGCCACCTGCCACGCTGGGTCGATGCGGTTCAGGCCCGGCTGGTTGCCTGGGGCGGCAATGCATCGGGCCTGCACGTGGCCAATATCGACAACCTGGGCCACGTGCACCCCGACACGATGTGGTGGCACCATGACCTGGGCAGCGTGCGAGAGCGGCCGTTCTCGCAGATCTGGGCCGATTCGACCGATGCGCTGATGGCGGGCCTCAAGCAGCAGCCGCGGCCGGTCGGCGGACGCTGCGGCGCGTGTGCGCACCTGTCCATCTGCGGCGGAAATACCCGGGTGCGAGCCCATCAGGTGACGGGCGATCCCTGGGCCGAAGATCCGGGCTGCTACCTGGACGACGATGAAATTGGAATCGGCGGCGCGGGCCGGCAATCACTGCGCGTGCAAACCACACCGTTTCACCAACGGCTGAAGGTCGTGCCATGTTGACGTTGTCATGCCGGGTCGAGCCCGGCATCCATCGATTGCGGGCCACACTGTTGGCGGCGACAGTCTGCACAGGCGCTCTGTTCACGTCGATGGCCGGCGCGCAGACCGTGCCGGACGCGCCCGCGCTGTTCCAGCAGCACTGTGCCTCTTGTCACGGCCCGCAGCGACTGGGTGGCATGGGCCCGGCGCTGCTGCCGGAAAGCCTGGAACGACTGCGTCAGCCCGAAGCCGTGCGCGTCATCACGCAAGGCCGGCCGGCCACGCAGATGGCCGGCTTTGCCGACAAGCTGGCGGGCGAGCAGATCGCCGCGCTGGCGCAGTGGATCTACACGCCGGTGAGCCCGCGCCCGAGCTGGGGCGATGCCGACATCCGCGCCTCGCGCATCGAGACACCCGGTGCACGCGGCCTGCCGGCGCGGCCCGCATGGCGAGCCGACCCGTTGAATCTGTTCGTCGTGGTGGAAGGCGGCGACCATCATGTCTCGCTGGTGGACGGCGACCGCTTCGAGGTGATCCACCGCTTTGCCTCCCGTTTCGCGTTGCACGGCGGCCCGAAGTTCTCGTCCGACGGGCGCTATGTATTCTTCGGCTCGCGCGACGGCTGGATCAGCAAGTACGACCTGTGGAACCTGACGCTCGTGGCCGAAGTGCGGGCCGGCCTGAACATGCGCAATGTGGCTGTGTCGGCGGATGGCCGCTGGGTCATGGCTGCCAACTACCTGCCGCATACGCTGGCACTGTTCGACGCCGACCTGAACCTGGTGCGCAGTTACAACGCGGCCAACCTGACGGGCACCGCCACCTCGCGCGTGTCGGCTGTGTATGACGCCGAGCCGCGCAAGAGCTTCGTGGTGGCGCTGAAGGACCTGCCCGAGCTGTGGGAGATCTCGTACGACCCCAAGGCCGAACCGATCTACGACGGCCTGGTGCACGACTACAAGATGGGCGAGGCGATCGCCAAGCCCGGCTTCCTGGGCGTGCGGCGTACCCCGCTGGAGGAGCCGCTGGACGACTTCTTCTTCGACCAGAGCTATCGCAACGTGCTGGGCGCCACCCGGCCGCGCAACGATGGCGCACCCACCGCGCAGGTCGTCAACCTGGACGTGCGCCGGCGCATCGCCACGCTGGCGCTGCCGGGCATGCCGCACCTGGGTTCGGGGATCACCTTCGCATGGAACGGTACCACTGTGCTGGCATCGCCGAACCTGAAGGATGGCGTGATCAGCGTCATCGACCTGAAGACCTGGAAGCCGGTCGCCAGCATCGCCACGCTCGGCCCGGGATTTTTCATGCGCAGCCACGAGAACACGCCGTATGCCTGGGTTGACGCGATGATGAGCCCGACCGCCAGGGACACGCTGCTGGTCATCGACAAGCGAACGCTTCAGCCCGTGGCGCGGGTGCAGGGCGACCCCGGCAAGACGCTGGCGCACATCGAATTCACCAGGGACGGCCGCTATGCGCTGGCCAGCCTGTGGGAGATGGATGGCGCGCTGATCGTCTATGACGCCGCGACGTTCAAGGAGGTCAAGCGCATCCCGATGAGCAAGCCGGTCGGCAAGTACAACGTCTGGAACAAGATCACGCGCTCCGAAGGGACGTCGCACTGAGAGGTGGAATGGCCGCGCGCGTAGGCCGGCGCAGCCAGCGGTAGCGCGTCGGGCGCAGAGGGGTTAGGCCGAACTCGAATGAGGCAGATACGTCGGGAGAGTATGCGGATCTATTTCGCCCGGAACAAGGCACAGAGCTTGTTCCCATCGGCGTCGCGCACGTAGGCCAAGTACAGGGCCCCCAGCTTGCCTTCGCGCAGCCCAGGGGGCTCTTCGATCGAAATTCCACCGTGTGCTACCGCGACATCATGGAACAGCCGAACCTGCTCTGGCGAACTGCACTTGAAGCCGATGGTGCCGCCATTTGCGAAAGTAGCAGACTCTCCATCGATCGGCTGACTGACACAGAACGTTCCACCGTCGTGTCGATAGAACAGGCGGGTCTGGCCCGTGCTGTTTTGATTCCGCAGCGGCTCTCCAGCACCAAGCACACCGAGGACGGCATCATAGAAACGCTTCGATCGTTCGATGTCGTTCGATCCGACCATCACATGGCTGAACATTCAGTTGACTCCTTCAAGCAGGGGATCGGGCGAGATTGTTGAATTCCGGGAATTGTGGGGGAAAGTGCCTTGTGCAGCCTGACTTTGGCGATGACCGGCGCTCGCCAATTGCTGCGAAGCAGCCTTCTTGTGGCGCACGTCCGTGTCGATCGAAGGTTTAGGCGGCGGCATCGCGATAGCGCTCCCAAGCCCACCCTACAAGCGTGGCGACCAAGAACGGAAACGCATAGGCGAGAAGCGGCTCCGACAGTGCTGTTGGCGCCTGCCCCATGAAAAGACGTGTCGCAACCACGAGGAACAAGGAGCCGGCAACTACACCGGCGACGCGAACCCAGAGCGCAGCAACCCTTGGTGCACTCAGCATGTAAGGCGATGCGGCCCAAAGGCCAGCTCCCGCTCCGAACACAGGAGCACCAGCAGCAGGATCCATTGCGGCGGTGGACAGGACTAGCGTTTGACCGGCCACGTATGCCAGGAAGCCCGCTGCGACTACGTCGTTACCTTTGCAAAAGTGGTGGATCGTCAGAAGCGCCGTGGCAGCGACCAACGTGATGCCGTCAAGACCCCAGAGCAGTCCGCGAACAGAGGCCGAGGGTGCGAATGTACCGGCCATCCCCAGGGCGGAGCCCACGAGGAGGCCGCCGGATGAAATGAGTCGTGACTGCGATGACATTGATACCTCCTTGCCGCCACCTAACGACAATTGAGCGGTCGAAGCGAACGGCGAAGCCGACTTGCGAAAGTCCGTCTCGAAGTTAGAGCCGTTTGAGCCAGTACCCCGGCCTGCGCCTGTGCGGCGCCACAACAAGAACTTCAATTTCGGTGCCAACCTGGCGATACAGAATGTTGAAGGGAAAGCCCGGAATGCGGAAGCGTCGAATGCCCGGTGGGTGCTCACTGCGATACCGCTCGGGATTCGCGCAGACCTTGACCATCGAGGCGTCGAAAGCTGAAAAATAGCGCTCGCCCAACCCGCGCTGACGCTCTTCGTAATATGCGACGTGCTCAAGGTGCTCGGCCCGCGCCGCTTCGGCGAAAAAGTAGCTCACTTAAGCAAGGCACGCGCTTGGCGACTTACTTCTTCCGAAGGAACGCGTTTGGCAACGCCACGGTCAATCTCTTCGGCTCGACGCGATGCCTCCTGAAACCAAAGCTGCTCCACCTCGGCCTCTGACAGCGCGTCCAGGCTCGACAGCAGTTGCTCAGCCAGCTCCGCCCGCTTCTCGACGGAAAGCGATAGGGCCTCGCGACGGATGGTTTCGGCGTCCATGGAGAAATGGTAGCACTACCCGGGCAAGGCCTATCAACGTCGGAATTGACCGGCGCGCTGGAAGCGCGCTGCGAAGCTGCGGAGCACTTGCGTGTCCGCGTCGAATGATGGGATGGACTCCCCCGCTTGTTTGCGCGAGAGTCGCGCTCTGGTCTTCATTGGCGTGGGGATCAGGTCTTCAACAAACGAAAGGAACCCAAGATGGGTGCTACAACCGTTGCGATCGATTTGGCAAAGTCCGTCTTCCAAGTGGCGGTGGCTGACCACCATTGGCGAGTGACGGCCACCCACCGTTTCACGCGCGCTCAGTTGGAGCGCTGGCTGGCCAACTGCGCTGCGCAGCTTGTCGTGATGGAGGCGTGCGGCTCGGCCCACCACTGGGCTCGCTGGCTCGCATCGCTTGGCATCGACTGCCGCCTCTTGCCGGCCCAGCATGTGCGTGCCTACGTCAAGCGCAACAAGACCGACGCGGCTGATGCGGCCGCCTTGCTGGAGGCTGCGCGCTGCTGCGACGTACACCCTGTTCGCGTCAAGTCGGTCGAGCAGCAGGCCCTGCAGCAGCTGCACCGCATCCGCTCGCTGTGGATGGCCACTCGCACTTCGCGCATCAACGCCCTGCGGGGTTTCTGCCGCGAGTTCGGCCTGTGCATCCCCGTGGGCGCGCGCACGGGTGTCGAGGCAGTGTCGCGCCTGCTGGCCGACCCGCAGTCGCCCGTTGCCGCAATGAGCCGCAATGCAATGGCTTCGCTGGTCGAGGAGATCCGCCTGCTCGAAGCGCGCATCGCACAGCTCGAACGCGAGCTTGCGGCCCTGGCCCGCCACAGCCCCGCCTGCAATACGCTGCTGTCGATCCCGGGCATCGGGCTGCTGACCGCCACGGCGCTGGTGGCGGCTACCTCGGGAGATGTCACTCACTTCAAGGATGCCCGCCACTTCGCGGTGTGGTTCGGCCTGACGCCCAAGGAGCACAGCTCGGGCAACACTCGCCGGCTGGGCCGCATCTCCAAGGGGGGCGACCGCTATTTGCGCATGCTGCTCACCCACGGCGCGCGCAGCGTGCTGCGCGCCGCATCGGTGGCGGCCAAAGCTGGACGCACCTGCTTGCCACTTCGCTCCTGGGCGCTGGCGGTGCAGGCCAGGACCAATCACAACAAGGCCACGTGCGCCTTGGCCAACAAGCTCGCTCGCATCTGCTACGCCACACTGCGCGACAAGCAGCGCTTTGAAGACACGCAGCCCGTGAACAAGAAGATCGCCCGCCGGGTGTTCGCGATGCCCGCATGATCCGACCAGATTGAATTCCCACCCGCCGTTGCGACGAGATTGATCGACCCACATGGCCAACAGGGCACACCCCGCGCAGGCCCTCGCCGATAACATGTCCGGCTCACTTGCAGCCGCTTGCAACGATTGGCGCGCCAGCGACGCAGATTCCATGTCGGCACGGGCCACACCAGAGCCCACCACAGATGCCGGATATACGACTGCAGGCGTTTCCCCAAGGCCCACAACTTCGATCAGTTTCTTGCCGTTGCGGGGGAGTCCATATACGACAAGTTAGGCATCAGCGCACCTCCTCACGCGAGGCTTGGAATCCCCGCCGGATCCAGCGTGCAAAGAATGCAAAGACCTCAAAGACCAGCCACACTGCCAGGGGGAGAAACAGCCCGAGTTTGAGGATTCGCAACCAGTTCAGCACGAGAACCGGCGCGGCCTCTGGCTCCTTGTTCCAGTCAAGCTCCCAAGGTTCACGCCCCGCAAGATTCTGCGTCAGCTTCACCACAGAGCCGTCAGGAAGAACAACCTGGTTCGTCGGAACGTCGATCGTGGACCCGGCTGCCAAGGTTCGATAGACAAACACGCCAGTTTGCTTTTCGGACCATTCAAATGCCGCACACGCCAGGCAAACAACAAGGCACATCCCTGCCAGAACCCCACCGAGACGACGCCATCCACTGAGCAGAATCATGATGTCTAACGTTTGAGTTCACCCGCGGACGGAAGCGGGCGCAGCCCGCTGTAGGCCGTCGGGTGCATCCGCACCGTGCAGGAACTGCTGGGCCACAGCGACGTAAGCACGACGATGATCTACACGCACGTGCTCAAGGTGGCGGCTGGCGGGGTTGCCAGTCCGCTGGATTCGCTGCCGGCGCCGCCCGCGGCCAGCGAGCCGGCGGCCTGCTGCGCCTGAACCGCAGTCCGCATTTCAGGCCGCTACCAGCTGGCAGCTCGACAGTTTCTTCGGGTCGGGGATCCGGATGTCGCGCTTGTCGACCTCGATCAATCCCTGCGCCTCGAGTTCGTGCAGCACCCGAGAGAAGTATTCGGGCGTGAGCGACAGGCGTGAGGCAATCGTCGCCTTGCTGACCGGCAGCGAGACGGTCAATACCTGCGACGCGTCGACGTCTTCCAGCGCCTGGTCGCGTAGCAGGAAGCCGATCACCCGCTGCAGGCCCGAGTGCAGCGCGTACGCTTCCACGTCGTGAATCAGTCCGTGCATGCGGCGCGACAGGCCGGCCAGCATGCGCAGCGCAAATCGGTGATCCCGTTCGATCTCGCGCAGGACGGCCTGCTTGGAGACAGTCAGCAGCAAAGTGTCGGCCAGTGCCTGCGCGCCCAATATGTAGGGCCGGTCAGTGAACATGATGGCTTCGCCGAAGCTCTGGCCCGGTCCGATCAGCTCCACCACCTTCTCCTGGCCACTGGGCGAGAGCACGAACAGCTTGGCCTGCCCGACCACGACCACATGAAATTCGTTGCATGGATCGCCCGCACGGAACACCATGTCCGAGCGAGCCAGCCGGCGCAGCGCGCACCCGGCGGCCAGGTCGCGTAGTTCGTCCGGGCTCAGGTCACTGAATAACGGCAGCACCGAGAGGTACCTCGGCACGTCGAACGGGCGTGACTCCATGGAGCGTCTCCTTTGCTAGGCCCGGCCGCGATTGTCGCGGCCAGCGGCCAGTTCCAGCGTCGTTGCAATAAGCAGCGCCGCGATGACGTTGTGTGCCAGCGTCATCGCCAGCGGCTTGGGGTTGTCTGCAATCAGCAATCCCAAAAGCGACTCGATCACGGCCAGGCCCAGCAGGCGCAAGCCCGTGCCGCGCGAGCCAGTGAGCACGGCCACCATGCCGAGCAGTAACACGATCGGCGCCAGTGCAATACCCAGCAGCCAATGGGCGGCCTGGGCCAGCGCACCCGATGCATTGAAGGGTGGCCTGGCCGCCAGCGCTGGCTCGCGAAATGGATCAAGCGCGCTCCATGGAATACCGGCTGTGGCGCTGACGCAGT
>JANYAN010000161.1 GCA_025361305.1 Burkholderiales bacterium | reverse complement strand
AGCCAGTGCCGGGGTCAAGGCTCGTCAACCCAATCTCTCGAAACCGGTTATTCACGCGGTTCCGTGGCTAACGCAATCGATGCGAATCGTTCCTTCGATTGACGCCCTTCGACGCGTTCTTCCATTCTCGTGATGACCTGTTGCGCCAGCAACCGCAACTGCTCGAGTTGCCCTGACGTCATGTCCCTGGGCACCGTGTCGATTAGGCGGACGGTGCCCAAGGCCCCTCAAATATAACAAGCTCATTCAGGCCGAAACATGGGCACGGCCTGTCCGCCCCGGCTCGGCTTGAACACGACCTCGACCTTGTCGCCGATGCGCACCGTGTCCAGGTCGCAATCGACAATGTTCGTCATCATGGTGGCGCCTTCTTCCAGCGTCACGTAGGCCAGCGCAAACGGCACCGGCCCGGCCTTGCGCGTGACGGTCACGGAGTAGACCGTGCCCTTGCCGCTGGCTGGCACCCATTGCGTGTCGTCGCTGCCGCACAGTGGACAGATGGGTCGGGGGAACCAGTGCACTTCGCCGCAGGCATTGCAGCGCTTGAGCATCAGGCGGCCGTAGGTCGCGGCTTGCCAGAAGCTCGCGTTATCGGGGTAGACGGCAGGGTCGGAGAACTCGCGGTCCTGGTATGGCGTGGTCACGGTGTTATTCCCTCTCCAGTATCAGCGTGGCACTGCCGTGGCGCGAGCCCAACAGGCCACCCATGCCCTGAGCCAGGGCCAGCGAGCAGTTCTTTACCTGCACGGCGGGGTGCGCCTCGCCGCGCAACTGGCGCACTGCCTCGATCACCTTGGTCATGCCGCCGCGGTTGGACGGGTGGTTGTTGCACAGGCCGCCTCCATCGGTGTTGAAGGGCAGCTTGCCCACGCCCGAGATCAGATTGCCGTCGGCCACGAAGCGCCCACCCGCGCCCTTAGCGCAAAAGCCGAGATCTTCCAGTTGCATCAGCACGGTGATGGTGAAGCTGTCATAGATGGACGCGTACTGGATGTCCGCCGGTGTAAGGTCGGCTTCGTCGAAGGCCGTCTTGCCCGACCAGGCCGCCGCCGAGAAGGACAGGTCCACCCGCCCGCCCCGGGGCCCCTTGGTGGCTTCACCCGCGCCGCGCACCGTCACTATCGGGCGCTTCAGGGTTTTGGCGATTTCCGGCCGCGTCACGATCAGCGCGCCGCCGCCATCGCTCACCACGCAGCAGTCCAGGCGATGCAGCGGGTCTGATATCACCGGCGAGGCGAGCACGTCGGCAACAGTCACCACCTCGCGCAGCATGGCGTGGGGGTTGTATTGCGCATGGGTGGAGGCTGCCACCTTGACCCAGGCAAGCTGCTCGGCCGTGGTTCCCCAGTCGTGCATGTGGCGCGCGGCCACCAGCGCGTAGTTGTTGACGGTGACCACGCCATAGGGCAACTCGAAAGGCTCGTCGGGCACGTTCGGGCCCCAGTTGCGCGGCGTGGTGCCACTGGTGGATTCCGAGCGCGGCCGGCCTGCCAGCGTGATCAGGGCGACGTTGCACTTGCCCGCCGCGATGGCCTGCGCCGCGTGCGACACGTGCACGAGGTAGGACGACCCGCCGGTGTCGGTGGAGTCCACATGGCGGCAGCTCAGGCCGATGTAGTCGGCCATGTTGAGCGCGCCCAGGCCGGGCGCGTCGCCGGCGCAGAAGTAGCCGTCCACGTCGCGCAGCGTCAGGCCCGCGTCGGCCAGAGCACCGCGCGCGCATTCCGCATGCAACTGCGGCACGGTCTTGTCGGGGGCCTTGCGGGTGGGGTGTTCGAAAGCGCCCGCGATGCAGGCCTTTCCTCTGATACTCATATTCGTTTTCTTTCGGTGGCTTCGATGAAGTCATTGTCCAGCGGCATCAGCAGCAACGCGTCGCCGAGCGCCTTGCCTTGCGGGTCCAGCCGCAATGATCGCATGGGCCCGCCGTCGAGCACTTGCGTCAGCACGAAGTTGATGGCGTGCAGCCTGGGCAACTCGTAGCGCCGCACCTGGCCATGGCAGATGTCGGCGAAATGCGCGGCCACCCGCTGCGCTGTCACGGCCTCAAGCAAGAACGGGTAGTCAGCGGGGTTGCGCACGGCCACGCCGATGTTGACCATGTCGCCCTTGTCGCCCGAGTGCGCCCAGGCGATGTCGGCAAGAAGTTTGCGGGGCCGGGCCGCGCTCATGTGTGTACCTCCGTGCTGCGCACTGCGGTGCGAGCTTGCTTGGGACGGCCCGGCGCTGCGCTCATGGGTCAACCTGTGCGCCGCGCTCATCCAGAAACTCAACGCGCGGCTGCACCAGACCCACGGGGATCACCGTGCCCCAGTGCGAATAGACCCGCGCCACTTGGCCCCTGCCGCCCGCCAGGCTGCCGGCGAGGGCGGGCGGGCCATAGTGCATGGGCGCCTGCTGTGCCGACAGGCGCTGCGCATCGACGCGATGCGCAGTGCGCGCGGCATAGCGCGCGACACCGGCATGCGCGTGACCAACCTGATCCGC
>JANYAN010000142.1 GCA_025361305.1 Burkholderiales bacterium | reverse complement strand
GTGGTGTTCGACCGGCGCCCGGGCGATGGCGCCGCGCAGCGGCTGCGCCGGGTTCGTCGTCACCAGCAGGTTGCGGATCGCATGGTTGTAGATCTGCTGGACGATCACGCGGATGCGCTCTGCCGTCACGGCAGTGTCGGCACGCGCCTTGATGACGGCCAGCACGTCGCCCGGCTGCACTTCGTCGAGCTGCATGTCGCCGATGGCCGGGTAGACGTAGGCATCGAGCCAGCGCACGGTCTGCGCCACGTAGCCGCCGGAGCGGTAGAACAGTGTCTGGTCGACCCAGCGTTGGGCGAAGGTACGGAAGCTCAGGCGCCGTGCGTCGGCGAGCTTCTGCTCCGTCGATAGCACCCGCTTGGCCTTCGCCGGGCTCTGGCCGCGCTCGACCAGCGCGCGCAGTTCCTCATGGCGATCGCGGGCCTGCTTGATGGTGAAGGCTGGGTATGCGCCGATCGTCACCTTCTCGCGCTTGCCGTTCAGGTGGTACTTGAAGCGCCAGGTCTTGCTGCCGGACGGCAGCACCTCCAATTGCAGCCCGCCGCCGTCGGTCAGCGCATAGGCCTTTTCGCGCGGCTTCGCGTTGTCGATCGTCGCGGGTTTGAGGGTGTAGTTGACGTGGCGCATCGTTGTCACCTGGCCGAAGCCATGGCCCCTTGATGGCCCCAAATATGGCCCCGATGCGGTTGGAAGTCAACGAACCCTGTGGAACACCATGAAACACAAAACACCAGTCGAATCAACGATCTTGGGTTCTGTTCGGAGCCGGATGGAATGTGCTTAGACGCCCTGGAACCGCGTTACATATGGTCGATCATCACCTGGCCGAAACCAGAGCAACTGACCTGGGTGGCGCCTTCGAGCAGGCGCGCGAAGTCGTAGGTGACCTTCTTAGACAGGATCGACTTCTCCATCGACGAGATGATCAGGTCGGCGGCCTCGGTCCAGCCCATGTGACGCAGCATCATCTCGGCCGAGAGGATCTCGGAGCCAGGGTTGACGTAGTCCTTGCCGGCGTACTTGGGCGCCGTGCCGTGCGTGGCCTCGAACATCGCCACCGAGTCCGACAGGTTGGCGCCCGGCGCAATGCCGATGCCGCCGACCTGCGCTGCCAGCGCGTCGGAAATGTAGTCGCCGTTCAGGTTGAGCGTGGCGATCACCGAGTACTCGGCCGGGCGCAGCAGGATCTGCTGCAAGAAGGCATCGGCGATCGAATCCTTGATGATGATCTCGCGCCCGGTGCGCGGATTCTTGAACTTGCACCACGGGCCGCCGTCGATCAACTGCGCTCCGAACTCGGTCTGTGCGAGCGCATAGGCCCAGTCACGAAAGCCACCCTCGGTGTATTTCATGATGTTGCCTTTGTGAACGATGGTCACGCTGGGCTTGTCATTGTCGATCGCGTACTGGATCGCCTTGCGCACCAGGCGCGTGGTGCCTTCCCTGGACACCGGCTTGATGCCGATGCCCGAGGTGTCGGGGAAGCGGATCTTCTTGACGCCGAAGTCTTCCTGGAGGATCTTGATGAGACGCTTGGCCTTCTCGCTCTCGGCCTCGAACTCGATGCCGGCGTAGATGTCTTCGGAGTTCTCGCGAAAGATCACCATGTCGGTCTTCTCCGGCTCCTTGACGGGCGAGGGGACACCCTTGAAGTAGTGCACCGGGCGCAGGCAAACATAAAGGTCGAGTTCCTGGCGCAGCGCCACGTTGAGCGAGCGGATGCCGCCGCCCACCGGGGTGGTGAGCGGCCCCTTGATAGACACCACGAAGTCACGCAAGACGGTGAGCGTCTCTTCGGGCAACCACACGTCGGGGCCGTAGACCCGCGTCGATTTCTCGCCCGCGTAAATTTCCATCCAACGGATCTGCTTCTTGCCGCCGTAGCTCTTGGCGACCGCCGCGTCGACGACTTTCATCATCACCGGCGTGATGTCGGTGCCGGTGCCGTCGCCTTCAATGAAGGGAACGATCGGATGGTCGGGCACGTTGAGTGAGAAGTCGGTGTTGACCGTGATCTTCTGGCCGTCAGCGGGCACCGTGATGTGCTGGTACATAAATTCCTGTGTCTCCGCGCAGTGACGCAGCGGTTGTGGGCAGTTTGGAAAGACGCATGGAAATTCTAGGCCATCGACACTGAGAGACCGGTGTCGTCGCGACGCGTCGAGCTGCGTTAAATTGGTGAGCCACTTTGCCTACATCGCCATG
>JANYAN010000114.1 GCA_025361305.1 Burkholderiales bacterium | reverse complement strand
CAGCATTCCCACGCCCAAGGCGAAACCGCAGGCGGCCGACGCAATGAGAAAGAGCATCAGGCCGCTTTGAAATACGCGCTTTCTGCCATGCGTATCCGACAGCTTGCCGGATGGCACCAGCAATGCGGCATACACAATGGTGTAGGCGTTTAATACCCACGACATGTCAGCCGCCGTGCTGCCGGGAAAGCCAGCCCGCAATGCACCGAATGCAGCAAACAGAACGGTCGTGTCAATCGAAACCAGAAAGGTGGCGATGCTGGCCACGAAGAACACGGCCCAGGGCGTACTCGGCCGTGTGCCTGTCATGCGAGCATTCCAAGATACATCGGCGGCACGGCCGTCAGTCCGGCATGCACGCTGCGCGTCACATCATCGGCCAGAAGTTCGCTGTGCCCAGCTTCCAGGGCTGCGATACCCAGGCGTGCGACTTCGTCGGGGGACGACTTGGGCCCCGGCGCTCCGCGTGCCATGTCGGTGTCCATGAATGCGACATGCAACGACAGGACTTCCGTGCCCTGGGCCTTCAACTCCTGCCGCATCGCGTTGCTCAAAGCCCAGGCTGCGGCCTTGGAGGCGCTGTAGCTGCCGGTAACGCCCGGTAGCGTGGCCCAGCTCAGGGCCGAGATCACATTGATGACGGCACTGTCACCACGAGCAGCCAGCGTCGGCGCGAAAGCCTGAACCATGCGCAGCGGACCAACGGCGTTGGTCTCGAACTGCTGGTGCAACCGATCGATGGACGTAGGGTCGAGCACCGGCCCCGAACCGCCAATGCCGGCATTGTTGACCAACAAACTCACATCCCCCAACTCGTGGGCAAGCGCCTTGATCTGGTCGAGGATGGTCACGTCCAGTGGCACTGGCACCACGCCAGGCACCGTGACGGTGGACGGGTCACGCGCGGCGGCATAGACCTTGGCCGCGCCTGCGGCCAGCAGTGTGCGGGCAAACGCGGCGCCCAGCCCGCGATTGGCGCCCGTGACGAGCGCGACAGAACCTTGGATTTTCATGGTGATTTCATTCAAATGGAGCGATAAGAAGCGTCGTCATTGGCGCGATGCCAAATGCAACATGGTGTAGTGCTCGTAATGGCCCACGCCGTTCTTCACGATGGGGTCTTCCGATGTCAGGGCAGCCACGTCTTGATCGTCTGGAATCTGGTAGAGCGAGACGCCATATCCGCCCGCTTCATCCATGACCGGGCCGTGGGCGACGATCAGTCCCTGGTCCAAC
Source organism: Burkholderiales bacterium (assembly GCA_025361305.1). Taxonomy (GTDB): domain Bacteria; phylum Pseudomonadota; class Gammaproteobacteria; order Burkholderiales; family Burkholderiaceae_C; genus Ramlibacter. The sequence continues at coordinate 9,986 of JANYAN010000114.1, read as the reverse complement.
AGCGCATTCATGTACGCGCCATGCTGTTTCATCCATTGCTTTTCGCCAGCGGACATGGTTGCCAGGAAGTCCGCACGCGGCGGGATGAATTTGCAGAGGTAGTACTTCATGGTTGATGTTTCTGAATAGATAGGTGTTCCGGGGTCATGCGGCTGAACCTTGTTTGGCTCGTGCACCATTACGCACTGGAGCGGCCGCCACACTTTTCAGGATTGAGCCCTCAAACATCTTGGGCAGATAGCTTTGCAGAAAGAGAATCATCCCGGTCATCTTGCCCACTGGGTTGCTGAACTTGGGCGCTTTCGTTTCAATGAGCTTGGCGATGGTGTTGACCACCGCGTCCGGTGCCTCGGCATCGTCCATGCCCTTCTGCGTCGCGGCGTCGACCTGCGTGCGGTAGGTGTTGTAATCCGCAATGCGCCCTTGGGTAGCGGAGACTGCGTGGTTGCCAAGGTTGGTTTTGAACCAGACAGGTTCCACCATGCTGACCTGGATGTTGAAAGGGTTCAGCTCGAAGCGCAGTGACTTGAAGTAGCCCTCCACGGCGTGTTTGGATGCCGTGTAGTAAGACAGGTTCGGCGGGCCAATCAGGCCCACGATAGAGCTGACGGTAATGATCTGCCCATGCTTTTGCGATCGGAAATACGGCAACAGCGCATTGGTCACTTTGACCGTGCCCCAAAAGTTCGTTTCAAACTGCTGCCGGCCCAACTCTATAGGCGTCTCTTCGGCAATGCCGGTCAGCATGAAGCCGGCGTTGTTGACCAAAACATCCAGTTGCGTCGTGTGCTGGAACAGCGCGGCGGCAAACGACCGGATGGAGTTGTCGTCGGAAATATCCAAGCGGATCAACTTGAAGGGCACCTTCGCCGCGTGCTTTTCGGGCTCGCGGCTGGTGCCGATAACATTGAATCCCTGTTGGTGAAGTTGGTTGGCAAGTGTCAGGCCAAAGCCCGAGGACGCGCCAGTAATCAATACGGTCTTTTTCATTGCGTTCTTTCAAAAGGAGCAGAAGTGCGGATTTCTGCGTCGAGGTTGATGGGCTGGACTTCCCATGGACTGCATGTTAGTATCGATTTAATACTTAGTCAATACTAAAACGATATGAACTCGAAAATTTCCTCATCCGAGAGCAATTGCCCGATTGCTCGGGGCCTCGCTCTGCTGGGCGACGAGTGGTCGATGCTGATCCTGCGGGATGCACATTCAGGGTTGACACGCTTCGATCAGTTCAAGAAGAGCTTGGGCATTGCGCCGACCATGCTGACCAATCGGCTGGAGATGCTGACAGCAGAGAACCTGCTCGAAAGACGACGGTACTCCGACCGCCCGCCACGCGACGAGTACACGCTGACAGAGGCTGGCCGTGACTGTTTGCCCCTGCTCTACATGATGGGTGCGTGGGGGCGCAAACACCGCGGCGAGGGCAAGCTGACACGCTTTGTGGATGCCGAGACCGGCGTTGACATCCAGCCCATTGCTATTGATGCAGTGACGGGCGCTGAAATTGGGTCCCGCCAGATACGCATGGTGAGCACCTGATTGATGGAAAGCCCATGAAAAGAGGCCATCAGGTTTGGCAGAGTGCAATACCGCATTGCCTTAAACCGGGCACTCGCTGAGCTCGGCCCAGTGCAGACGATTCAATCCGTCGGCTGCGCACCAAGCAGCCTAGAGACTCTGATCCGGGACTGTAGGCTGGCGAGCCGCCGGGTCACGGCGCGCTGGCATCTGCCGCCGCGGCTGCTGCTGCGCTGACCTCGGCCTTCTTCGCAAATTCGGCACGCAGGGCCTTGAGCTTCTCGCGCGGGTCTTCCCGGGTGGTGGTCTTGTCCAGCGCCATCTCGGCAATGAAGCGGCTGGGTTGCGCCGAAATCATCTCGCGCCCCTTCTTGCGCCGCTTGGTCCAGCTCACAGCCAGTGAACGCTGGGCTCGCGTGATGCCCACGTACATGAGCCGCCGCTCTTCCTGCAGGCGCTGCACGATGCCCTCGCTCATGGGTCCGTCCGCGCGGCCCGTCGGGTTGTCGTCGTCCCCAAGCTTGAATGGCAGCATCCCCTCGGTCACCCCGACCAGCATCACGTGCGGCCACTCCAGGCCCTTGGCGGCGTGCAGGGTGGACAGCGTGACCACGTTCTGATCGGTGTCGCGCTCGCTGATCGTGGACAGCAGCGAGATGGTCTGGGCCACTTCCAGCAGGCTCTTGGTCTCGCTGGCTGTCGTGACGCCTGCGGTGTCGTCGATCTGGCCACCGCAGCGCAGCGCCATCCAGTCGCAGAACTCCAGCACATGGGTCCAGCGCGAGGCGGCCAGGCGCTCGCTTTCTTCGCCGTCGTACAGATGCTTTTCGTAGTCGATTTCCTTGAGCCACTCCAGCAGGAAGCTGCGAGCATCGTCGGCGCCGTTGCAATGCCGGGCCCGGAACTCCAGGTCATTCACGTATCGGCCGAACTCATGCAGGCAGCCTACCGTTCGGGCCGCCAGCACCGATGCCAGCGACGCTGAAAACAGCGCCTCGAACAGGCTCACCCGGTACTTGCCCGCGAACTCGCCCAGGCTTTGCAGTGTCTGGTGGCCGATGCCGCGCTTGGGAGTGGTGACTGCCCGCAGGAAGGCTGGGTCGTCGTCGTTGTTGATCCATAGACGAAACCAGGCGCACAGGTCCTTGATTTCGGCGCGGTCGAAAAAACTCTGCCCCCCAGAGACCTTGTAAGGAATCTGCGCCTTGCGCAGCGCCTGCTCGAATACCCGGGCCTGATGATTAGCGCGGTACAGCACAGCGAAATCGCGCCATTCCTGCTGCACATCGCCGCCTGCACCCGCAAGCATGCCGGCACGAGTGGACTGGATGCGTGCCACCGTACGCTCGGCCTCGTGCCCCTCGTTGTCGCAGTCCACGACGCGCACCGGCTCGCCCTCGCCCAGTTCGGAAAACAGGGTTTTCGGAAATAACTTGGGGTTGGGCCCGATCACGTTGTTGGCCGCGCGCAGGATGGCGCTGGTGGATCGGTAGTTCTGCTCCAGCTTGACCACCTTGAGCGCGGGAAAGTCCAGCGGCAGGCGCCTGAGGTTGTCCAGCGTCGCGCCCCGCCAGCCGTAGATCGACTGGTCGTCGTCTCCCACCGCGGTGAATCGCGCGTGCTCACCCACCAGTAGCTTGAGCACCTCGTATTGCGTGGTGTTGGTGTCCTGATATTCGTCCACCAGAACATGGCCCAGCTGAGCCTGCCATTTCTCCCGCACGTCGACATGCTGCTGCAGTAGCTTGAGCGGCAGACCGATCAGGTCGTCGAAGTCCACGCCCTGGTAGGCCGAAAGGCGTTCTTCGTAGCGCGCCATGATGCGCGCAGTCACTTTTTCGTTGTCGTCCCTGGCCTGCGCCAACGCCTGTGACGCGTTCAGGCCCATGTTCTTCCACAGGCTGATGGCCCATTGCCACTGGCGTGCCGTGGCCGCGTCGACACTGCCCCCAGCGTCCTTGAGGATGCCGGTGACGTCATCGCTGTCGAGAATCGAGAACTGCGGCTTCAGGCCCAGGTTGGCGCCATCCTGGCGCAGCATGCGCACGCCCAGCGCGTGAAAGGTGCAGATCAGGACATCCCTGGCCTCGCGCCCGATCAGGGTTTTGGCCCGCTCGCGCATTTCGGCCGCTGCCTTGTTGGTGAAGGTGATTGCCGCGATGCGATTGGGCGGCAAGCCAGCCTGGATCAGGCGGCCGATCTTGTGGGTGATGACCCGTGTCTTGCCCGAACCGGCGCCGGCCAGCACCAGACAGGGGCCGTGCAGGTAGTTGACGGCTTCTTGTTGGGCGAGGTTCAGGCCAGCGGTCATTGACGAAAAGGAGAGGGGGAGGTACTGCGAAGGAAGCGGCGAATCATACCGGCGCGCCCCGCCAGCCCACTGACACCCCGCGCAGACGCGTTGCGCGGAAAATACGTGTGTGCTTGACATTCTGCTGGTCACCTTTCCCTTCTTCGCCCTGGTGCTGTGCGGCTATGTTGCGGCGCGCCGGCGCATGCTGCCTTTCGATGCGATCGCCGGGCTCAACACCTTCGTGTTGTTCTTCGCGCTGCCGTGCATGTTGTTTCGCTTCGGCGCCGGTACACCGATCGTGCAGCTTCTGGACGGCGCGGCAGCTTCGGTGTACCTGCTGTGCGCGCTGGGCACAGTGGGGTTCGTGGTGTGGGCCAGCCGGAATTCGCGGATCGGCTGGAACGACGCCTCGTTTGGCGCCCTGGTCGCCGCATTCCCGAACACGGGGTTCATGGGCGTTCCGCTGCTGGTGGCGCTGCTTGGCGCTCAGGCGGCGGGGCCGGCCATCGTCACGATCGTGGTCGACCTCCTGATCACCAGCTCGCTGTGCATCGCGCTTTCAAGGCTGGACGGCGCCGACGAGCATGGCGCGCAGAAGGCCGCCCGGAACGCGCTCAAGGGCGTCGCGCTCAATCCCATGCCCTGGGCCATCCTGCTGGGCGGGCTGGCTTCGGCGCTGCATCTTGCGCCCGTGCAGCCGGTGGCACAAACCATCGGCTTACTGGCCGATGCGGCTTCGCCAGTGGCTTTGTTCACCATCGGCGCAGTGCTTGCACGGTCGCAGTTCGTCGCCGTGCAGGAGGAGCATGAGCCCATGCCGCTGCGCGATTTCGTGCCAGTGGCCCTCGTCAAGTTGCTCGTCCATCCGTTGCTGGTCTGGGCTGTGGGAGGCCTGGCGATCCGGCTGGGCCTGCCGCTAGGGCGCTTTGCCTTGACGGTGATGGTGCTGGTGGCGGCGTTGCCTTCGGCGAGCAACGTGGCCCTGCTGGCCGAACGCTTTGGCGCGGACACCGGCCGGATTGCCCGCATCATCCTGCTGACGACGGCCGCAGCGTTCTTTACTTTTTCTGCCGCGGTGGCGTTGCTGCGCTGACGTCGGGCGGGGTCTTGCAAGCGGGCGGTGCGCCGAAATACTGCACGCCGGATCTGAGTTCTTCAAATAGCAGATAGTCCGTCTGCGCCATGCCGAGCGATTGGTATGTGTGCTGCGCTGCCACGTTTTCCTTTTCCACGTATAGGCGAAAGCCGCAGATGTCGGGGTCGGTTCGGGCCCGTTCGCGGATGAATTCGTAGAGCCGGCGGTAGACGCCCTGGCGGCGCGAGCCCGGCTCGACGTAGACGCTCTGGATCCACCAGAACACGCCGTTGCGCCAATCGCTCCACTCGTTCGTGATCATCAGGCAGCCGACAACCTCGTCGCCATGTAGTGCGACGGCATAAAAGCCCAGAGATGAATCGTTCAGCAAACGTTGCACGCCGGCCGTCACGCGTTCGGGAATCAGCGCCTTGCCCTCGGTCTCGAGAGCCATTGACTGGTTGAAGCGGGCAATGACTGCGCAGTCACCGATCTGCGCCTTGCGCACGTGCAGCGGTGCAATCAAGTGCTCACCAGGCATCGACATATCCCGATTGCGCCCGTGGCCGGTGCGCGGCCGAGGCCAGGCCATGCACCAGCCAGCTGCGCGTTTGCGCCGGATCGATCACGGCATCGATCTCCAGCGTCGTGGCCATGTTGAGGGCCTGCCCGGACTCATACTGCCGCGCCACAAGCTGCTGATACAGCGCGTCGCGCTGCGGCCCCTCCGGTACGGCCTCCAGCTCCTTGCGGTAACCCAGACGCACGGCACCTTCGAGCCCCATCGCGCCGAATTCTCCACTGGGCCAGGCAACGTTGAAATCGGGCTCGTGAAAACCGCCCGCGGACATCGCCATCGCGCCCAGGCCATAGCCCTTGCGCAAGACGACGGTAAAGAAGGGCACCTCGAGATGGGCTGCCGTCACGAACATGCGGCTGACATGCCGCACCTGCGCCTTCTCCTCGATGTCGGGGCCGACCATGAAGCCGGGCGTATCGACCAGGCTGACCAGCGGCAGGCCGTGCGCATTGCATAGCTGCATGAAGCGCGCGGCCTTGTCCGCGGCGTCCGCGTCGATGGCGCCGCCCAGGTGCAGTGGGTTATTGGCCATCAATCCCACGGGCTGGCCCTCGACGCGAGCCAGGGCGGTGTGAATGCCTTTGCCGAAGGCGGTGCGCAGTTCCAGCAGCGTGCCCGTGTCGGCCAACCCCTGCATGGCGGCGCGCGTGTCATAAACCCGCAAGCGGTTCTCGGGCACCACGTCGCGCAGCGCGGCACCGTCCGGCGCAGCGAACCCGGCCACCGACCCCTGGAAGAACGACAAGTAGTGCCGGGCTGCAGCCACAGCCGCTGCCTCGTCATCGACCAGCACGTCAACCACGCCATTGACGTGCTGCACGCCGGAGGGGCCGATCTGCTCGGGCGCGAACACGCCCAGGCCCCCGCCTTCGACCATGGCGGGGCCACCCATGCCGATGTTGGCATTGCGAGTGGCGATGATCACGTCGCTGCAGCCCAGCAGTGCAGCATTGCCGGCGAAGCAGCGCCCCGACACGATGCCGATCACGGGCACCCGGCCATTGAGCCGCGCAAAGCTGGCGAAAGTGCCGACATGCAGCCCGGCGACCACGGGCATATCCGTGTCACCGGGGCGGCCGCCGCCGCCCTCTGCAAACAGCACGACCGGCAAGTGGTTCTTCAGCGCAATCCCGAGCATGCGGTCGGTCTTCTGGTGGTTGCGCATCCCCTGGGTGCCGGCCAGCACAGTTGCGTCGTAGGCCATGACGACCGCGCGCGATCGCTGCGGACCGAACAGGTCCGAGTTGATGCCGCCAATGCCCGTCACCATGCCATCGGCCGGTGTGTTTTGCACTAGATCTTCTTCACTGCGCCGACTGCGTTGCGCCGCCACGGCCAGTGCCCCGTATTCAACGAACGTACCGCCATCGCACAGGTGCGCGATGTTTTCCCGGGCGGTGCGCTGGCCCCGATCTCGGCGTCGCTGGACGGCTTGCGGGCGCGCCGCGTCAAGTGTGCGGGTCTGGCGATCGATCACCCGCTGCAGGTCGGCGCGCTGCGGCGAAGCGGCCGCGTTGCTGCCGTTGCGCGAGTCGTCCTGCGGCCGGGTCGGCGCCTGCGCAGGCACCGCTGCGACCGCACCGATCATTGGGCGCGCCACGAGCAGCACGTCGCCTTCGTTGACTGCCTCCCCGACACCGAAGAACAGCTCCTGCACCTGGCCAGCTATCGACGCGCGCACCTCATGTTCCATCTTCATGGCTTCGAGAACGACCAGGATATCGCCCGCCTGCACGGCGTCGCCAGGGCCGACCAGCCATTGCACGACCTGGGCCTGCAAGGGAGAACGCAGTTCTGTCATCCGGCGATTGTGGCGCACCCGTCAGGGCCGGGCGCGTCAATCTGGCGACAACGCGCGCACGACAACCGCGCGCACGTTGGCTCGGATGCGGCAACACGGTATATTGGCCAAAGCAAGGGAATCCATGGCCGATCTGACAACACTGGGCATAGTCCATACCGCCGCCAGCCTGATCGCGCTGGTCAGTGGGTTCACGGCCCTGGCACGCGATCGGGAGATCCTGCCGGCGACGCGGCTTGGGCAGGTTTACGTTGGCGCCACCCTCGTCACCGCTGCGTCGGCGCTGGGGATATTCCAGCACGGGGGTTTCGGCCCCGGCCACGCCTTGGCCATAGTGGCGCTGGCCGCCGTGGGCGCTGGCATTCTTGCCGCTGCGACGTCGGTGTTCGGCGGTCTGTCGCGCTATGTTCAGGCCGTCAGCTTTTCAGCGACTGTCCTGTTCCACCTGGTCCCGGGCTTTACCGAGGTGTTGACCCGGCTGCCGATCGGTGCGCCGTTGCTGCCGTCGGCACAGGCGCCGGCTTTCAAGGCGATCTACGCAGTCCTCGCACTGGCCTTCGCTGTAGGCCTCACGATCCAGATTCGCTGGTTGCGACGCCATCGCGCTGCCTGACCGCACGCTTGCATGGGGCACACGCGATCGGGCAAACTGTGCGCTGCCCCACGGACAACCGGAGAACACCATGGCCAAGGGTTACTGGATCGTAAGGGTCGACGTCGCCGATCCGGAAAAATACAAGGCTTACATCGCCGCCAATGCCGCGCCGCTGGGCAAGTTCGGCGCGCGTTTCCTGGTGCGCGCCGGGCGCTTTGAAAACCCCGAAGGCGCCAGCCGAACGCGCAACGCGGTGATCGAATTCCCCACCTATCAGGCGGCCCTGGATTGCTGGAAATCTCCCGACTACCAGGAGGCGATCAAGCTGCGCGCCGATGTTTCCACGATCGACCTGATCGTCATCGAGGGCTACGAAGGCCCGCAGCCGTCATGACGACACTGGGCCTGAGCCACATCAATCTTCGGGCCGGGCGCGAGCTGCTCGACGAGCTGAAGGCTTTCTACTGCGACGTCGTGGGGCTGCGCGTTGGTCCTCGGCCGCCATTCATGGGATTCGGCTACTGGCTGTATTGCGGCGAGCAACCCATCGTGCATTTGTCCGAGACTGACCCGGGTGAAGAGCGCGACACGCGGGTCGCCACGACGCTAGACCATGTTGCATTTGATTGCGCCAACGTGGCGGCGGTCGAGGAGGTCCTCAAGCGGCGCGCCGTGCAATACCAGTCCACCGTGGTGCCGGCCAGTCGACAGGTCCAGCTTTTTTTCCGTGATCCCGGGGGCACCAAGGTCGAGTTGAACTTCGGCACGTCCAACGATTGAGCTGCGGCGCTGCGTTGGCCAGGATGTCGATAATCGAAGCATGACAAATCTCGTTCCCCTCATCGAGGCCTACCGTGGCGGTACGCTTGAAAACCAGCACTTCGGCGCGCTGGCCGTCGTCGATACCCAGGGCAAGGTGCTGGCACACGCGGGCAACCCGCAGTGGGTCAGTTTCACGCGCTCAACCCTCAAGGCCCTGCAGGCCCTGCCTTTCGTCCAGGCCGGCGGACCGCGACGGCTCGGATTCACGCGCGAGAACGTCGCCATGATGTGCGCCAGCCACAGCGGCGAGCCGATGCATGTGGCGCAGGTGCAGGACATGCTCGACAAATCGGGCCTGACCTACAAGCGGCTGCAGTGCGGCTGCCACGTGCCGTATTTTGTGGAGGCAGGCGTCGCGCCCATGCCAGCCACCTATGACGAGCGTCACCACAACTGCAGCGGCAAGCACGCGGGCTTCCTGGCCTGTTGTGTGCAGCAGGGCTGGCCGGTCGACACCTACCTGGCGCCGGGCCACCCGTTGCAGCAGGCGATCCGGCGGGATGTCGCGCGCGCCGTGGGCCTCGCGCCCGAGCAACTTCAGGCAGGCATCGACGGCTGCTCGGCGCCCAACTACGCAATGCCACTGGCCCACCTTGCACGAGGCTATGCCCGGCTGGCCAGCGGCGCGGCCGACCCGGAGTTTGGTGAATGCTTTGCCCAACTCGGCGATGCCATGACGGCGCACCCCGATCTCGTCTCGGGCACCGGCCGCGCTGATCAGGCGTTCATGCGCGCGGGGCGCGGCGACTGGGTGGCCAAAGCGGGCGCCGACGGCGTGCAGGCCTTTGCCAGCCGCAGGCGCGGCCAGGCCTTTGCGGTGAAGATCTCCGACGGCAGCAAGGTGGCAGTGCTCGCCGCCACGGTGGCGGTGCTCGATCAGCTTGGGTGGCTCGACGCGCGTCAGCGCGAAGAACTGCGTCCCTGGCGCGCCGAGGCCATCCCCAATATCCGGGGCACGCAGGTGGGCGAGCGCAAACCGGCTTTCACGTTGCAGGGCAAAGCCTAGTCGGTGGCAGCTGGTTCAGAGCGCGCGCATCGTCTCGAATTGCGGCATGGCGGCGCTTGCATAGCCGGCACAGGCCAACGACCCGATGGCGATCTGGCCGGCGTGGATCTTCAGCCGGACGGCGCCAAAGCGGCGCTCGTAGACGTCGCCGTGGGCCGCCAGAAAGGCATCCTGTTCTGCGGGCGGTAGCGCTGCCATTCCGTTGACGTAGTGGTGGCCATTGCGCTCGACGTGCTCTATACCCAGAAGCGCGACCAGCGCCAGGTCCTGCTGAACGGCGAGCCCGGCCTGCA
>JANYAN010000088.1 GCA_025361305.1 Burkholderiales bacterium | reverse complement strand
CGGCGCCGCCCGATTCGATAACGTCGGGATAGATGGTGCCCTGTGCCAACCACTTGGCTCCCTTCGCACCCTCGCCCTTAAGCTTGGCGGCCTCTTGCTTGAACACCGTGACAAATTCGCCTCCGATGATCTTGCGCTTGGTCTCCGGATCGCTAACGCCGGCCAGCTGGCCAAGGAAGGTCTGCGCGGCGTCGACGCGGATCACGCGCGCGTGCAGCTTGCCCGCGAACATTTCCATGACCAAGTCGCCTTCGTTCAGGCGCAGCAGTCCATGGTCGACGAACACACACGTCAGCTGGTCGCCGATGGCGCGGTGGATCAGCGCTGCGGCGACCGAGGAGTCAACACCGCCGGACAGGCCAAGGATCACCTCTTCGCCGCCGACCTGGCGCCGGATGGCTTCCACGGCTTCGGCGATGTGGTCGTGCATGACCCAGTCCGGGCGCGCCCCGCAGATGCCGATCACGAATCGTTCAAGGATGGCCCTGCCCTGCTGTGTGTGCGTGACTTCAGGATGAAACTGCACCGCGTAGAAGCGGCGCGCCTCGTCGGCCATGCCGGCGATGGGGCAGCTGTCGGTGGACGCCATCAGCTTGAACCCGGGTGGCAGCTCGGTCACCTTGTCGCCATGGCTCATCCAGACATTGAGCATGCCGTGGCCCTCGGGCGTCGTGAAGTCGGCGATCCCGTCGAACAACGCCGTATGGCCCCGCGCCCGCACCGCCGCAAATCCGAACTCGCGCTTGTGGCCGCTCTCGACTTTTCCACCCAATTGGTGGGCCATGGTCTGCATGCCGTAGCAGATGCCAAGCACCGGTACGGCGAGCTCGAACAGCGCCCGCGGCGCCTTGTCGGTGGTGTCTTCGTAAACGCTGGCATGGCTGCCGGAAAGAATCACACCCTTGAGCGTGCCGTCGGCAGCGTATTCGCGGATCCAGGCGTCGCTGACATCGCAAGGGTGCACCTCGCAAAAAACATGGGCCTCGCGCACGCGCCGCGCGATGAGCTGGGTGACTTGGGAGCCGAAGTCGAGAATCAGGATTTTCTGGTGTTGCATGGCTTAGATCGTGGAAATGTCAAGGAGCCTCACGCCGCAGGCAGGCGCCGCTGCAATGAGCCCGCCGTCGAATGTGGCGAGCGGCAGGTCGAGGGACCGCGCCAACCACAAGTAGGCGGCGGCATGGGCGCACAGGCCTGAGTCGATCGCAACGCCCAGCGAAGCCTTGTGCTGGGCGGACGCAAGTTCGTGAAGTTCCACGCGGTGACGGATGGCTTCCAGAATACTCCAGAGGCCCTCGACGGCGCCGCTGGGGATCCTGCCCAGGCGCACGCCGTTGGCAAGGATGTTCGTGCATTCCCATTGCCACAGGTTGGGCGCCTGTGGCTCCACCTCGTCCCGCCGGATGAGGGCGTAGAGGCGGCGCGTATGTTCGCTGGCGTTGTCCGGCAGCAGCCATGCGGCAGTGATTGAGGCGTCCAGCACAAAGGCTGTCATTCCCGTGGCCTTTCGCCGCGCAACTCATTGACGCCGGGACCGGGCTTGATCGACGCCTGCAGGATGGCTATCTGGCTGAGTTCGCGGTCGATTTGTTCTTCGGTGATGACGGGCTTGCGGCGCACTGGCAACATCCGAACGACTTCCTTGCCGTGGCGAGTGATGCGCACCTCTTCACCCTTCTCGACCGCGTCGATCAGGGCCGAGAATTTGTTCTTTGCTTCAAAGATGCCAATTGATTGCATTTCATGGCCAGTCATTGACTGTCTGGCCAAGAATATCAAATTCTGGCCTGTTTTACAACTCTGGCCAGATTTTAGTCAGCCCGGTAGTTCGGCGCTTCCTTGGTGATCTGCACGTCGTGCACATGGCTTTCGCGGATGCCGGCCGTGGTGATCTCGACGAACTGGGCGCGCTCCTGCATTTCGTCGATGCTGGCGCAGCCGCAGTAGTGCATGGAAGCGCGCAGGCCGCCGGCCATCTGGAACACGATTGAAACCACCGAACCCTTGTACGGCACTTGCCCTTCGATGCCCTCGGGCACCAGTTTGGCGGTGTTGGGGTTGTTGCCTGTGTCCTGGAAGTAACGGTCGGCACTGCCCTGCTGCATCGCACCCATGCTGCCCATGCCGCGGTAGCTCTTGTAGGTGCGGCCCTGGTACAGGATGGTCTCGCCGGGCGCCTCTTCGGTGCCGGCAAACATGCTGCCCATCATCACGCTGCTGGCGCCCGCGGCCAGTGCCTTGGCAATGTCGCCCGAATAGCGGATGCCGCCGTCGGCGATCAGGGGCACGCCGCTGCCGCGCAGGGCCGTCGCCACGTTGTCGATCGCCATGATCTGCGGCACCCCGACACCCGCGACGATGCGCGTGGTGCAGATGCTGCCCGGGCCGATGCCGACCTTGACCGCGTCGGCACCCGCTTCCACCAGTGCCAGCGCCCCGACGCCGGTGGCGATGTTGCCGCCGATCACGTCGACCTGGGGGTAGTTCTGCTTGACCCAGCGCACCCGCTCGATCACGCCCTTGCTGTGCCCGTGTGCGGTGTCGACCACGATGGCATCGACCCCGGCCTTGACCAGCGCCTCGACCCGTTCTTCGGTTCCATCGCCAACGCCGACTGCCGCACCCACACGCAGGCGCCCCGCAGCATCACGGGCCGCGAACGGAAAGCTGGTCTGCTTGGTGATGTCCTTGACCGTGATCAGGCCCTTCAGTTCGAAGGCGTCGTTGATCACCAGCAGGCGTTCGAGCCGGTACTTGTTCAGCAACGCCTTGGCTTCCTCGGGCGTTGTACCTTCCCGGACCGTGATGAGCTTGTCGCGCGGCGTCATGATCTGGCTGACCGGAACGTCGTAGCGCGTTTCGAAGCGCAGGTCTCGCCCAGTCACTATGCCAACGACCTTGCCGCCGTCGCAGACGGGAAAGCCCGAGATACCCAGCTGCTCCTGCATGTCGATCACCTGGCGCACAGTGTGGCTGGGAGTGATGATGACCGGGTCGCGCAGCACGCCCGATTCGTAGCGCTTGACCCGCGCCACTTCGGCCGCCTGTTGTTTCGCGGTGAGGTTCTTGTGGACGATTCCCATGCCCCCCTCCTGGGCGATGGCGATGGCCAGCCGGGCTTCCGTCACCGTGTCCATGGCAGCGGACACCAGCGGTAGATTCAAGGTGATGTTTCGGGAGAGGCGCGTTGCGAGGGAGGTGTCCTTGGGCAGGACCTGGGAGAACGCTGGCACCAGCAACACATCGTCGAAGGTGAGCGCTTTTCCTAAAAGGCGCATGTCAAAGCTCCAAAAGACGGATTGTACCCGCGTGTGTTTGACACCCATGGGCGTCGACGCGCTGGCGCGCTACACTATCCGCACGATGAAACTGCTTCGCGTTGCCGTGCTCAGCCTGGCCATCGGTCTGCCGGTCTTGTGCTTTGCCCAGTGGCAGTGGGTCGACAAGGATGGCCGCAAGGTATTCAGCGACCGGCCGCCGCCGTCCGACATTCCTGCCAAGGACATCCTCAAACAGCCTGGTCCTCGTGGCAAGTCGGTCAATGTTGCCGAGCCTGCTGTTGCCGCGGCGTCCGAGCCGGCCAAGCCCGCGGCAAGCGTGCCGAAGGTCAGCGGCAAGGACCGCGAACTCGAGGAAAAGAAGAAGCAGGCCGACGCCGCCGAGGCGGAAAAGAAGCGGGCCCAGGACGAAAAATATGCCAAGGACAAGTCCGACATCTGCGCTCGGGTCAAGCAGTCCAAGGCGGGCTACGATTCCGGCATCAGGATGGCGCGGGTCAACGCCAAGGGTGAACAGGAATATCTGGACGACGCGGGCCGCACTGCCGAGTTGAAGCGCCTCCAGTCAATCATCGACAACGATTGCAAGTGAACCGCACGCGCGGCGTGCAAGCTCAGTAGCCGGCCTTTGCGCCGGGTCTTTTCTTTGCGAAGAGGCCGGCGCTGCGAGTGCCCTGCCGGGCGAACCGTTCGCGCCGCGCCACCTTGGGATCGACCCGCAGCGCGCGGTAGACCTCGACGCGATCTTTCTCGCGCAGGCGTTGCTGCGGTCGGGCCTTGCGGCCCCAGATTCCCAGCACCAGGCCCTCGGGCCGCCCGCCCAGCAACTGATGCAAGCCGCTGGCATGCAACGCATTGGCCACCGTAGCGCCGGGCGGCAGCTCCAGCTGCCATTCGCGGACTTCGCGCGGCCCGGGCGAGTAGACAACGGTGATGTGGATCGACACAGCGCTAACCGTAGACCTCTTCGGCGCGCTTGACAAAGGCATCCACCATGCTGCCGGCGATCTTGTCGAACACCGGCCCCACCAGCGCGCCCAGGGTGGCATTGGCAAAGCTGTAGGTCAACTCGAATTCGACCCTCGAGGCGCGCTGCGTTTCGTCGCCCAGAGGCACGAAGTTCCACTGTCCCTCCAGACGTGAGAACGGCCCGTCGATCAGTTTCATCGACACCCGCCGGCCGGGCACGTGCTCGTTGCGGGTGGTGAACGTCTGGTGGATCCCACCGAAGGCTATTCCCAGCACGGCCTTCGCTCCGAATTCATCGGGCGCAACCACCGATGCGTGATCGCACCACGGCAGAAAGTCGGGGTACTTGGCCACGTCGGTGACCAGCGCGAACATTTCATCGGCGGCGTACCAGATCAGGACGGACTTGTTGACGGTTTTCATGGAGAATGCTTCGGCCCGGGGGGATTGTAGAGATGCCGGCGAGCCCCACCTGTAAGCCTATGGCCAAGAAACCCGACAGCGCAAGCCGCATCGCCGACAACAAGAAAGCAGCCTTCAACTACTTCTTCGAGGAGCGGTTCGAGGCCGGCGTGGTGCTGCAGGGCTGGGAAGTGAAGTCGCTGCGCGAAGGCAAGGTTCAGCTCACCGACGGCTACGTCGTGATCCGCGCGGGCGAATTGTTCGTGATCGGCTTGCAGATCAATCCCCTGAATACCGCCTCGACCCACATCAGCCCCGACGCCGTGCGCACCAAGAAGCTGCTGATGCACAAGGAGGAGATCAGGCGGCTGATTGGAAAGGTCGAGCAGAAAGGCTACACCCTGGTTCCGCTGAATTTGCACTGGAAGGGCGGCAAGGTCAAGTGCGAGATTGCCCTGGCCAAAGGCAAGGCGGAGCACGACAAGCGCAATACGGTCAAGGACCGGGAAGGCAAACGCGAAGTCGAGCGCGCCATGAAGTCGCGCAACCGGTAGCGCAGCGTCTGTGTGCCGCTGGCAGTCACGCTCTGACGCGCCAACCGGCTACTTCATTGGCCAGCAAGGCGCCGATGACCAGCGTACCGCCAATCAGAACTGTCGCGTCGGGCACCTCGCCTGCACCCAGCCAGGCCAGCACGATGCCGAAGATCACTTCGAGCAGCGCCAGGAGCGCAATTTCGGGCGCCTGGAGAACGCGGGCACAAAGGACCGACAACACGCAGGGAATCGCCAGCTGGACAAGGCCCAGCAGCGCCAGAAGGGCCAGGTCGTGACCGGATGCCCGCAGTGGCAGCGCCAGTGGCAGTGTGGCCAGGGAGGAGATTGCCGCGCCGACCAGCACCGCCGGGACCAGGTCGACGTTGCGACCCAGTGAGTGGGAGCGCTGCGTCACGGTCCAATTGACGGCGCCAGCCAGCGGCACACACAGGGCCACCAGGGTGCCGGCAAGCGGCCCTCCGGACACCTGGAAACCGTACATGAAAGCGATCCCGGCGCCGGCCACGCCAATCGCAATCCAGGTCCGCCGGGCAATCCTGTGGCCGATGAAGATCCGAGCGATCAGGGCCGTGAGGAGTGGCCCGGCCGCCATCGTCACCAG
>JANYAN010000056.1 GCA_025361305.1 Burkholderiales bacterium | reverse complement strand
GGCGAGTTCGTCACCTATGGTGCGCTCACGCTGGCGATCCTGCAAACGGGCAAGATACCGGGAACGATTGGCCTGCTGCTGCTGCTGGCGGGCCTGGCCGCGCTGGCCGAAGGCGTACAGAACTGGCACCGCAACAAACTTGTGAGCAAGGCCCTGACATCTGCGCTCAAGGTGCTGGTCGCGCCCGTGCTCATTTCGCTCATCACCATCTGGGCTGCGCCGCAGCAATTCGGGCTTCTGTTCCAGGCGCTGATTTCTGTTTGCATCGTGACCGCGTTCGGGCCGCTGGTCTACCGGCTGGCCTACCAAAGCCTGGCCGACGCGTCGTCGCTGGTCCTGCTGATCGTATCGGTCGGTGTGCACTTTGCACTGACCGGCCTGGGCCTGGTTTTCTTCGGCGCCGAGGGCTATCGCAATCCACCGTTCTGGGACGTACGATTCAGCCTTGGCGCACTGAATCTCTCGGGCCAGGCCATCATCATCGGCCTCACCTCGCTGGCCCTTATCGTGCTGCTCTGGCTGTTCTTCGAGCGGTCGCTTTATGGCAAGGCGCTGCGCGCCACGGCGATCAACCGGCTGGGCGCCCGCCTCATGGGCATCTCATCGCAAACGGCCGGCCAGTTGACGCTGGCCATGGCAGCGCTGATCGGTGCGCTGTCGGGCTTGCTCATCGGGCCCACCACCACGGTGTTCTTCGACTCGGGCTTCCTGATCGGCCTGAAGGGATTCGTCGCCGCTGTCATCGGCGGACTGGCCAGCTACCCGGGCGCGCTGCTGGGCGCGTTGCTGGTGGGGGTCATCGAGGCCTTCGGTTCGTTCTGGGCCAGCGCGTTCAAGGAGGTCATCGTGTTCACGCTGATCCTGCCGGTGCTGCTGTGGCGGTCGCTTGCCAGCCCCCATTCGGACGAGGACCACTGAAATGGATATTCGTCGTATCGGCTGGGCGGCGCTGGTGACGGTGATCATTCTGATCGCCGTCCTGCCGGTGCCCGAGTTCTGGATCACGCAGCTCAATTACATCGGCATCGGCACACTGGCCGTGCTGGGCCTGATCCTGCTCACCGGTGTGGGTGGGCTGACTTCTTTCGGCCAGGCCGCGTTCGTGGGAATAGGCGCGTATACCAGCGCCTACCTGACGATCAATGCGGGCTTGTCGCCCTGGCTGACGCTGCTGATCGGCCTGGCGTTGACCACGGCCAGCGCGCTGGTACTGGGCTGGATCACGCTGCGCATGTCAGGTCACTACCTGCCCCTGGCCACGCTGGGCTGGGGCCTGTCGCTCTACTACCTGATGGGCAACATGGATGCGCTTGGCAAGTACGACGGCATGCTGAACATTCCGGGCCTGTCGCTGTGGGGCCGGGACATCGGCCATGGGCGCGTATTTTTCCTCCTGACATCGGCTCTGGTCCTGCTGGGTATCCTGTCGCTCACCTTCCTGCTGGATTCCCGCGCGGGCCGCGCCATCCGTGCCTTGAAGAGCGGCTCTCAGATGGCCGAGTCGATGGGCGTGAACACGATCCGCTTCAAGATCGGCATCTTCCTGCTGGCCGCGTTGTTCGCCTCGCTGTCTGGGTGGCTCTACGCGCATTACCAGCGTTCGGTCAATCCCTCGCCGTTCGGTGTGCAGATCGGCATCGAGTACATGTTCATGGCGGTGCTGGGCGGCGTCGGTCATGTCTGGGGCGCACTGGTGGGCGTGACCATCACCAAGCTGCTGGCCGATCAGTTGCAAGTGCTGCTACCGCGCCTGATTGGCACCAGCGGCAGCTACGAGTCCATCGTCTTCGGCGTGCTGCTGGTCCTGATCCTCAAATACGCACCCGACGGCATCTGGGCTTTCGTCGACCGCAAGGTCCCCAAGCGCCAGCGCGCGGCGGACTGGGAAGACGCACCTGCACTGGCCGAACGGGCCAAGCCGGCAACCGGCGAACTGCTGCTGGACGTCAAGGCTGTACGCAAGGAGTTCGGCGGGCTGATCGCCGTCAACGACATCAGCTTCCAGATCATGGCGGGCCAGATCATCGGCCTGATCGGGCCCAACGGCGCGGGCAAGTCCACCACCTTCAACCTGGTCACGGGCGTGCTGGGCCTGACCCGCGGCGCCGTCACCTTTCGCGGCGAGACCATCAGCGGGCTGTCGGCGCGCGAGATTGCCCGCAAGGGGCTGGGACGCACTTTCCAGCACGTCAAGATGATTCCGGACATGACCGTGCTGGAGAACGTCGCGCTGGGGGCTCACATGCGCGGCCACAAGGGTGTGCTCTCGGCGATGACGCGGCTTGACCGTGCCGAGGAACAGACCTTGCTGAAAGAGGCGCAACGCCAGCTTGAACGCATCGGCATGGGCGACTACCTGCACGACATGGCCGGCAACCTGGCCATGGGGCCACAGCGCCTCCTCGAGATCGCCCGCGCGCTGTGCAGCGACCCAGCCCTTCTGCTGCTGGACGAGCCAGCGGCCGGCCTGCGCCACAAGGAGAAACAGGCCCTAATCGAAGTTCTCAGGCAATTGCAGCGGGAAGGCATGAGCATCCTGCTGGTCGAGCACGACATGGATCTGGTGATGGATGTATGCGACCGTCTGGTGGTCATGGAATTTGGCACGCGCCTGATGGAAGGCACTCCGCGCGAAGTCCAGCAAAGTCCGGAAGTGCGCGCCGCCTATCTTGGGACGGAGCACTAACACCATGAGCACCGCAACGAAGCCCCCCATGCTGAGGATCGAAGGCCTGCGCGCCGGCTATGGCCGCGCCGAAGTGCTGCACGGCGTAACCCTTGAGGCTGCCGCCGGCAGCGTGATCACCGTGATCGGCCCGAACGGCGCCGGCAAGTCTACGCTGCTCAACACACTGATGGGCATCATCCCCTCGCGCGGTGTGCTGCAGTTCGACGGCCAGGACGTCACGGCCCTGTCGCTCGAGGAACGTGTAATGCTGGGCATGGCCCTGGTCCCCGAAAAGCGGGAGCTGTTTGGCTCCATGCCGGTCGAAGACAACCTGGTGCTGGGTGCCTGGCGCCAGCTAAGGCTGCGCAATCGTCAGTGGCGGGGCCGTCTGGAAGAGGTCTATGGGCTGTTCCCGCGCCTGAAGGAGCGGCGCGAGCAGCTGGCTGGCACGCTGTCGGGCGGCGAGCGGCAGATGCTGGCCGTGGGCCGGGCGCTGATGTCCAGGCCGCGCCTGCTGATGCTCGATGAGCCCAGCCTGGGGCTGGCGCCCCTGGTGGTGCGCGACATCTTCAGCACCATCGACGGCCTGCGCCAGACCGGAGTGACGATCCTGCTGGTCGAGCAAAACGCCCGCGCAGCGCTTGAAGTGGCCGACCACGGCTACGTTCTGGAGATGGGCGAGATCGCACTGCAGGGCCCGGCACGCGAACTGGCCGGCGATGCCCGGGTCATCGACACCTACCTCGGCGCGACGCGGCCCGCCAAGTCCTGACACGGAAGGAAACCCCGTGAACGCGACAGGCAAACTGGCTCTGGGCATCTCTGGCGCGTCGGCCGTCGCACTGCTGGTCGATGCGTGCGCCGCGCCCATCTTCTCGCCCAGCTGCCAGGGCGGCGCGGCCACTGATTCCTGGGATGGCCTGGGCGCTCTGGTGGACTGGGTCGAAAAAGGCAACGCGCCGCAACAGATCATCGCGCGTGGCACCACTGTGTTCCCGGGCCGCTCCCGGCCGCTGTGCCCCTATCCGCAATCTGCGAACTACCGCGGCACCGGCAACCCGGAGGATGCGGCCAGTTTCGTCTGCCGTTAGTCCGACAAGCTGTCATCGATCTGGCAATTATTCAAGACCAGTGCCGGGCACTGATACCTGCCAACCAACCTGAAGGAGTCCGGACATGAGCCGTACGTCGACGAACCGCATCAATGGCGCGGCACTGAATCTTGCCGTCGCGGTCCTGGGGCTGCTGGCCCTCTCGGCCTGCACAACCGCTCCAGGCATTCCCACGCGCGCTGTGGCCGTTGGCGCTTCCGCAGCTATGCCATGCGATGCGCTGCCCGCCCGCTTCAGCTTCGCCGGCACCCGGTTTCTGTCGGCCCAGCGCGTTGAGGCAGGACAGCTCAAGCTGCCCGGAATTGCCCAACCCATGCCCGAGCATTGCGTGGTCAAGGGGCTCATGAATGAGCGCACCGGCCCGATCGACGGCAAGCCCTACGCGATCGGTTTTGAAATGCGCCTGCCCACCGCCTGGAACGGCCGTTTCTTCTACCAGGCCAACGGCGGCCTGGACGGTTTCCTGGTACCTGCCTACGGCGAAATCCTGGGCGGTGGGCCGACCAGCAACGGCTTGCTCAAGGGCTTCGCCGTCATCAGTTCCGACGCCGGCCATGCATTCGATCGAAGCTCGCCGATTGGTGGCGCCACCTACGGGCTGGACCCGCAGGCGCGGCGGGACTACGGCTACAACGCCGTGGCGCAACTGACACCGATGGCCAAGGCACTTATCCTGGCCTACTACGGCAAACGGCCCGACACCTCGTACCTGGTGGGCAGCTCCAATGGAGGCCGACATGGCTTTGTGGCCGCATCGCGCCTGCCGCGCGAATACGATGGCATCCTGGTCAGCACGCCGGGGTACCGGCTTCCGCGCGCGGCCGTGGCGCAGCTCTGGGACGCGCAGCAGTTTGCGAAAATCGCCAAGGTCGACACGACAACGAACCGGCCCAATCTGCGATCGGCGGTGCCGCCGGCCGACATGGCGCTGCTCGCACGCAGCATCCTGGCCCGCTGCGATGCGCTGGACGGCCTGGCCGATGGCATCGTCTCCAACCTGCAGGCGTGTGAAGCAGCCTTCGACATCGGCCGCGACGTGCCAGGCTGCGCTGCGGGCGAGGCACCCGCGGGCCAATGCCTGAGCAGCGCACAGAAGACCGCGCTCGCCAACGTGATGGCGGGTCCCAAAGACAGGAACGGCGCGCCGATCTACGCTGGCCTGGCCTGGGACCCCGGTCTGGCCGGACGCGACTGGGCCGAATGGAAGTTCGTCAACAGCGTCGGCCCGCGTGACGCCGTCGCCCTGGGATTCGTGATGACCACACCACCCTCCTCGCCGGCCATCTTGACTGGCCTTGGCAATACGTTGATCGACTACGCGCTCAATTTCAGCCTGGACACCGACCTGCCGAAGATCAACGCCACGAGCGGCGCGTACACCGAATCTGCGATGAGCGTCATGACCCCGCCCGACGCCACCATGCGCGAGTTCGTCGGGAACGGGGGCAAGCTGCTGGTCACGCACGGATCTGCCGATCCGGTGTTTTCAGTGCTCGACTCGATCGCCTGGTATGAAGCGTTCCGGCGGGCCCATGGCGCGGCCGCGGACCATCACGCACGCTTGTTCGTCGTGCCTGGCATGAACCATACTCGCGGCGGACCGGCCACCGACCAGATGGACATGGTCGAGGCGCTGATCGGCTGGGTCGAACAAGGAAGGGCACCGGATGCCGTCGTGGCCCGGGCCCGCGGGCCAGGCAGCGCCGTACCCAACCCTGAGGTTCCCGCCGAGTGGAGCGCGACGCGAACCCGCCTGCTGTGCGCCTACCCGCGGGTCGCGCGCTACTATGGCGCAGACCCCGAAGCTGCCTCCAGCTTTTCGTGCACTGCGCCCTGACCCATGACCGCCCGGGCCCGCATGCGCGCTGGTTCGGCTCTCGCCGCGACGGCCGTTGAGCAGATCGACACCAGCTACCTGGAAAGTCTGCTGGGTTACAACGCGCGGCGCGCCGCGGTGGCTGTCATCGGGGTCTTCCTGGAGCGCATGGCGGTGTACGGGTTTCGTCCGGTCGACTTTTCGGTGCTCTCGCTGGTGACGCATAACCCCGGCATCACCTCGCGCCAGCTTTGCAATGCACTGGGCATCCTCCCCCCCAATCTGGTGGCCATGGTCAACGCATTTGAAAAGCGGGAGCTCATCACGCGCAAACCGCATCCAAGCGACGGCCGCGCCATGGGTCTGCATCTGACACCGGCCGGGCAGAAGCTCATGCGCGAAGCCGAGCGCACCGCCTCGGACCTCGAGGCCGAGGTGGCCTCGCGGCTCACACCCACCGAATCCCGAACGCTGCTGCGGCTGCTAAAAAAGGTCTATCTCTGAGGCGCGTGGCGCGCGTGTGACGATGCTATTGTTTGCATAGCAGGAACTGCGTACACTGCACACCCGCTCACAATAAAAACGCCACCGGCGCGAGGAGATCCGTCCCATGAGTTCCAAGGACAACGTCGCCATCAGCCAGCTGCTGGCGCTGCTGGAGGCGCGCTATGCCCTGCGAGTCCTCTGGGCCCTGAGGGACGGCCACCCGCAGACCTTTCGGCTGCTGCAGGACAGTGTGGGCGGCATTACACCCAACACCTTGAACACCCGGATCAAGGAATTGCGCGAAGCGGGACTGCTGACCCATGGCAACGATGGCTACATCGTGACCGGCATCGGCACAGACCTGCTCAAACGCCTGGCCGACCTGCCGGCCTTCGCGGCCAAGTGGACGGCCAGCCAGGCCCGCAAGAAACTGTAGGAGCAACGGGCCGCCCATGAACAATGATCTTGCTGGCGCAAGCGCGCTGCCGGTGGACGCCGCCCAGGCTCTGTTGATCGGCCGGGCATGGGTCGATGGAAGCGGTGCCGTTCTGGTGCGCGTCGGTCCCGACGGCGTTCAGGACTTGTCGGGGCTCGCGGCCACGGCCAGCGAGCTGCTTGAACTTCCTGATGCGGCCGCCGCCGTGCGCGCCTACGATGCTCCTCGGCTGGCCGGAACGGGCGACGCCCTTGCCAACAGCGCCTTCGATGCCCGAAGGCCTGCCCTGCCCTGGTTCCTCGCGCCGTGCGATCTGCAGGCGATCAAGGCCGCAGGCGTCACCTTCGTTGCGTCGATGCTCGAGCGCGTGATTGAGGAGCAGGCACGAGGCGATGCCTCGAAGGCCCAGGCGGTTCGCGCGGCGGTCGTGGCCGTGATCGGCGACAACCTGAGCGCCGTGCAACCCGGCTCACCGCAGGCGCTGCACCTGAAGGAAGTGCTTATCGCACAAGGCGTCTGGTCGCAGTACCTGGAGGTGGGCATAGGGCCGGACGCTGAAATATTCACCAAGTCGCAGCCGATGAGTTCGGTAGGCACAGGCAGCGAAATCGGCATCCATCCCGCCAGCGCCTGGAACAACCCCGAACCCGAGATCGTGCTGGCCGTCAACAGCCGAGGCGAAGTGCGCGGCGCCACCCTGGGCAATGACGTGAACCTGCGCGACTTCGAGGGGCGAAGCGCCCTGCTGCTGGGCAAGGCCAAGGACAACAATGCCAGTTGCGCCATCGGGCCCTTTATCAGGCTGTTTGACGAGCACTTCGGCATCGATGATGTGCGCGCCTGCGATCTTGCGCTGCGCGTGTCGGGGCCGGACGGCTTCGTGATGCATGGCTCGAGCTCGATCAGCCAGATCAGCCGCGACCCGCTTGATCTGGTGGCACAGGCGACCGGCGCGAACCACCAGTACCCCGATGGTTTCATGCTGTTCCTGGGCACGATGTTCGCGCCTACGCAGGACCGGCACGGACCGGGCCTGGGCTTCACCCACATGGTGGGCGACCTGGTGACCGTGGCCTCCCCGAGGCTGGGTACACTTGCCAACCGCGTCAACACCAGCGACCGCGTGGCGCCATGGACCTACGGCAGCCGCGCACTGATGCGCGATCTGGCCCGGCGTGGCGTGTCCGCACGATGAACCCAAAGGAAAATCCATGATCACCACCCCTTCCGGCCTGCAGTACCAAGACACCGCGCTTGGTGGCGGCGCCGAAGCCAAGGCCGGCCAGCATGTGCACGTGCACTACACCGGCTGGCTCTACAACAACGGCGTCCAGGGCGCCAAGTTCGATTCGAGCCGTGACCGCAACGATCCTTTCGCCTTCTCCCTGGGGGCGGGCATGGTGATCAAGGGCTGGGACGAAGGCGTGGCCGGCATGAAGATCGGCGGCCAGCGCACCCTGGTCATCCCGCCGCAGCTGGGATATGGGGCCCGCGGCGCGGGTGGTGTGATCCCGCCCAACGCCACCCTGAAGTTCGACGTCGAGCTACTCGACGCTCACTGAGCCTTCCTGGCGGTCACTTCGATTTCGATCCGCATGCGCGGGTCGGCCAGGCCGACGCAGATCATCGTCGCGGCCGGGCGCACCTCGCCAAGGTACTTGCGCAGCACCGGCCAGCAGGATTCGAACTCACTTGCATCGGGCAGCATGTAGGTCACGCGCACCGTGTCACGCAGACTGCAGCCGGCCTGCTCCAGGGCATGCACGATGTTCCTGAAGCACTGCTCGGCCTGTTCCACCACGCCGGGAGCGATGGTCATGGCGGCGTAGTCGAAGCCGGTCGTGCCGGACACGAACACCCAGTCGCCATCGACTACCGCCCGCGAGTAGCCGATCTCCCACTCGAAGGTCGAGCCCGAACTGATGAGGTGTCTGGCCATGCCGTTCTCCTTGCCAAGGCCCCCACTCTAGCCGGTGTTGGCCGGTACAATCTCGCGCCGGGCGATGGCTGGACCACGCGCGAACCCACCTTTTGGGCCCTATCCAATGTCCCTGCCTTGAAAAGGGATTGCCCGTCCCAAGCTGCGACGCAGCCCCATAAAAACACCCCATCCAACATGTCCGCAAGCACCCCCCATCAGCCGGTCCCGCCGCTGGACCCCATCAGTCCCGAAGAACAACTGGCGGCCCAGGCTGCCGGCGAAACCAGCCCGCTGAGCGAGGCCCAGGCCGAATTGGCCGTCCAGCAGGCCAAGAACGCCGAACTGGCCGAGCAATACCTGCGGGCCCAGGCCGAAATGCACAACACCCGGCGGCGGGCCGACGAAGAGATCTCCAAGGCCCGCAAATTCGCGGTCGAGTCGTTTGCCCAGAGCCTGCTTCCTTTGGCTG
>JANYAN010000047.1 GCA_025361305.1 Burkholderiales bacterium | reverse complement strand
TCATGTAGATCTCGAGGATCTGGTCCTTGGTCAGCAGGTGCTCGAGCTTGAACGTGAGCAGGACTTCATAGAGCTTGCGTGTGAACGTCTTCTCGGACGACAGGTAGACGTTGCGTGCGACCTGCATGGTGATCGTGGATGCCCCCTGGCTCTTGACACGGCCCAGGTTGGCCAGCGCGGCGCGGACCAGGCCGCGGTAGTCGACCCCTCCGTGCGAATAAAACCGGGCGTCCTCGATGGCCAGCACCGCTTCCTTCATGACTTTGGGGATCTGGTCGATCGGTGTGAGGTTGCGGCGCTCCTCACCGAATTCGCCAATCAGCACGCCGTCCTGCGAGAAGATCCGCAGCGGCAGCTTGGGGCGATAGTCGGACAGGTCGGATATATCTGGCAGATTGGGATAGGCAACCGCCAGCGCAACGCCTACGATTGCCAGAACGCCGGCCAGCCCGGCCAGGACCAGTCCGCCTGCCCAGAGCGAAACGCGCAATGCGAGGCGTTGCCAACGGGGACGATTCGACGGGTGGGAAGACGTGCCGGGCTCATCGGTATTGGTTTCAGGGGGCATATAGGTCCATGTTGCGGCACAGACGCATTATAAAAATGGCTTCCGGGAAATCATGCCGGCGGGGGATCGTGGCGATCCGGCAGCCCCGGGGTGGGAGTCAGGGCTTACCAGTATGGCAGCTTCAGACGTCAGTTTTTGGCAACGCTTCGACTAGCGCAAAATGGAAAATTCCTTTGCCTGACAAGGATGTTACTGCTAGCATTGAAGTGAAATCTTAAGTTTGTTACGCCTTTAAACGAGGTGTTTCAGGAGGCCGTGTTGATCTCTTTGGGCACATTGCTAAGTCGCCAGCCGGCTCCCTTGTTGGGGCTGGACATCAGTTCGTCCAGCGTCAAGCTGGTTGAACTCGGGCGAGACAAAGAGGGAAACCTCATTCTTGAGCGCTGTGCCATCGAGCCGCTCGAGCGCGGCTGGATCACGGACGGCAATGTCGAGAAGTTCGACGAAGTCGCCGAGGCCATGCGGCGAGTCGTCAAGAAGAGCGGCACGCGCACTCGCGACGTCGCGATGGCATTGCCGCCCTCTGCGGTGATTACCAAGAAGATCATGCTGCCCGGCGGCCTTTCCGATCAGGAACTGGAAGTCCAGGTCGAAACCGAAGCCAACCAGTACATCCCGTTCTCGCTGGATGAGGTGAGTCTGGATTTCTGCGTCATCGGACCCAGTGCCAGCGCCTCCGGTGACGTCGAGGTGCTCATCGCGGCTTCCCGCAAGGAAAAAGTGCAGGATCGCCAGGGGCTGGCCGAAGCAGCCGGCCTGAAGCCCGTCATCATCGACGTCGAATCGTACGCATCGCGGCTGGCCGCCGGCCGCCTGATCCAAGCGCTGCCCAACAAGGGCACCGATACGATGGTCGCGCTGTTCGAGGTCGGGGCGTTCACGACCAGCATGCAGGTGATCCGCAACGATGAGGTGCTGTACGACCGCGATCAGGCGTTTGGTGGCGCACAGCTGACGCAACTGATCGTGCGCCAGTACGGCTTTTCACCGGAAGAGGCCGAGGCGAAGAAGCGAAACGGCGACTTGCCCGAGGATTACGAGACAGCTGTTCTCAAGCCGTTTGTCGAAAGCATGGCCCAGGAAGTGGCCCGGGCGTTGCAGTTCTTCTTCACCAGCACGCCGCACAACCGGGTCGACTACATCATGCTGGCGGGCGGTTCGGCCGCGCTTCCGGGGCTGTCGGACGCCGTGACGTTGCACACGTCGTTCCCGTGCAACCTGGCCAATCCGTTCGAGGGCATGCAAGTGGGCGAAGCCGTGCGCGAGAAGAAGATGCGGCGTGAAGCGCCCTCCTACCTGACCTCGTGTGGCCTTGCCATGCGGAGGTTCCAGAAGTGATCCTGATCAACCTGCTCCCTCACCGCGAGGCGGCCCGCAAGCGCCGGCGCGAGACTTTTTACGCCACGCTCGGGCTATCTGCACTGGCAGGAGGCGTGATCGCGGGCGCCATCTTCCTCTGGTACGCGGCGCAGATATCGACCCAGCAGGACCGCAATCTCGTTTTGCAAAACGAAAACAAGCGGCTCGACGCCCAGATCAAGGACATCGCGAACCTGCAGGCCGAAATCGCTGCACTTCGCGCGCGCCAGCAGGCGGTGGAGGACCTCCAAGCTGACCGCAACATGCCGGTTCACCTCATGAACGAGCTGACCAGGCAACTGCCTGACGGTGTCTATGTCACCAACGTCAAACAGGACAATCAGGTTGTGACGCTGCAGGGAGTGGCACAGTCGAACGAGAGGGTGTCTGAATTGCTGCGCAACCTGGGCAACAAGAGCCCGTGGCTCAGCCGACCTGAGCTGATCGAGATCGTGGCCTCGTCCGTGGCCCTGTCGCCGCGCGACCAGCGGCGGGTTGCGAATTTCACGATGAGGGTGAGGTTGCTGAGGGCGAGCGAGGCGCAAAAGGCTCCCCCCATCCCTGCCGTCCCGGCCAGTAGCCCGTCCATTCCGGCAAAGAGCTGATCGCCATGGCTGACACCAAGAAACCAAAGATCGACCTGGCGGCCTTCCAGAATTCTGTGGCGAGCCAGTTTCGCGGGCTCGACCCCAACGAGCCTGCGGCCTGGCCCATCCTGCCCCGCCTGTTGCTGTGCGCGGGATTGGCAATTGCCATCGTGGTGGCGCTATGGTTCCTGTGGCTCAATGGCTCGGACGCCGAACTCGACGCCGAGCGCTCCAAGGAAGTCGCCCTGCGCGAGGACTACAAGAAGAAGCTCACCCAGGCAGTCAACCTGGATGCGCTGAGGAAGCAGCGCGAACAGATTCAGCAATACGTGACGCAACTCGAGAAGCAGCTCCCCAGCAAGGCCGAAATGGACGCGCTGCTGTCCGA
>JANYAN010000028.1 GCA_025361305.1 Burkholderiales bacterium | reverse complement strand
AGCGCCAAACCCGCTGACGTGACGCACGAGTGGTTTGTGATTGACGCGACCGACAAGGTCCTCGGACGAGTAGCCAGCGAAGTTGCTCTCCGTTTGCGCGGCAAACACAAGGCCATTTATACGCCTCACGTCGATACCGGTGACTTCATCGTCATCATCAATGCGGCCCAGATCCGCGTCACTGGCACCAAGAACCAGGACAAGGTCTACTACCGCCACTCCGGCTATCCGGGCGGCA
Source organism: Burkholderiales bacterium (assembly GCA_025361305.1). Taxonomy (GTDB): domain Bacteria; phylum Pseudomonadota; class Gammaproteobacteria; order Burkholderiales; family Burkholderiaceae_C; genus Ramlibacter. Next base: position 12,743 of record JANYAN010000028.1, on the reverse strand, counting down.
TCAGTGCCACCAGTTTTCGCGACATGCAGGCCAAGCACCCCGGCCGTGCGCTGGAAAAGGCCGTCAAGGGCATGCTGCCCAAGGGCCCGCTGGGCTACGCCATGATCAAGAAACTCAAGGTTTATGGCGGTGCCGAGCATCCCCATACCGCCCAGCAGCCCAAGGTGCTGGAACTGCCTGAAGCACAAATGGGAGCGCGAGCATGATCGGTGATTGGAACAATGGCACGGGCCGCCGCAAGTCCAGCGTTGCCCGCGTGTTCATGAAGAAGGGCACCGGCAAGATCACGGTCAACGACAAGGACATTCAAGAGTTCTTCGGTCGCCAGACCTCGATCATGATCGTCAAGCAGCCGCTGTTTCTGACCAACCATGTCGAAACGTTCGACATCAAGGTCAACGTGCACGGCGGTGGCGAATCGGGCCAGGCCGGCGCGACCCGCCACGGTATCACCCGCGCGTTGATCGACTACGACGCAACCCTCAAGCCGGCCCTGAGCCAGGCCGGGTTCGTGACGCGCGATGCGCGCGAAGTCGAACGCAAGAAGGTCGGCCTGCATTCCGCTCGCCGTCGCAAGCAGTTCTCCAAGCGCTAAACCGCTTTCCCTGCAGAAACAAAGCCGCACAAGTTCGCTTGCTGCGGCTTTGTTGTTTGAGGCACGATTCGCGCCCATGCGCTTCAAATTGCTTCGCCGCCGGCTCACGATCAGCGCACCTCGCATGGCGGTGCGCAGTGCCATGCCCTGGCCCTTGCGCTGGGCCGGCGTTGCCATCGTGCTGGGCTTCTGCGCGGCCATCAGCCTTTGGGCGTTCGAATTCGGCAAGGACATCGCTGGCCTGGATAGTGGAGCCAAGGAAGAGCTGCTGCGCCTGCGAGCGGACGCGGCCAAGCTGCGCGAGGAGCGCGACAAGGCCCAATCGGTGTTCAACACGTCCGCCAGCCTGCTCACGGCAGAGAAATCGGCCCAGGAGCGGATGGCAGCGCAAATCAAGCAGCTGGAAGCGGAAAATCGCACCTTGCGCGACGACCTGGGATTTTTCGAGAAGCTGATTCCCGCGGCGGGCACCGAAGGCCTGGCCATCCGGGGTCTGCAGGCCGAGGTGCTGGGCGCCACCCAGCTGAAGTGGCAGGTGCTGGTGATGCAGGCCGCCAAGAACGCACCCGAGTTCCACGGAAAGCTCGAATTGAGCGTCTCTGGCACGCAGAACGGCAAGCCCTGGACGATGGAGCCGCCTGGCGGCGCCCAGCCGCTGCAATTGCGCCAGTACCGCCGCGTCGACGGCATATTCGACTTGCCCCCCCAGGCCGTGGTAAAAAACGTTTCCGCCCGGGTGGTGGAGGGAACGGTCACCCGTGCCGTACAGAGTATCAAGCTGTAACATCAGTCTGCGTTGAGGAGCACCCCCTATGTTTGGCAAGAAGGCGCAACCCCCCATTAAGAGCCTGATCGCGCAAGGCACGCGGATCGAAGGCAACCTTAAATTTACCGAGGGCCTGCGCATCGACGGCGAGGTGCTGGGCAACATCGTCGCCAGCGCCGAGCAGCCCAGTATCCTGGTGATCTCCGAGGCCGCCACCGTGCAGGGCGAGGTTCAGGCCGACCACGTCATCATCAACGGCAGCGTTCGCGGGCCGGTCCACGCCCGCGAGCTTCTCGAATTGCAGCCTAAGGCCCGGATAGACGGCGACGTGAGCTACAAGGCGCTGGAAATGCATCAGGGCGCGGTCATTGCCGGGCAGCTCAAGCCGCTGACAGAAGACACGGGAAAGCCCTTGCTCAAGCTGGCGTCAAACAACCCCTGAACGCTATACCCGACCGTTTTGGAGTAGTATTTGAGCCAATGAGTTACCGGAGTCTTCAATGAGCGCAGTTGCCGAAAATGTCCACACCGAGATGCCAGCTCCGCTGTTGTTCACCGACAGCGCCGCGGCCAAGGTTGCCGACTTGATTGCCGAAGAGGGCAATCCGGAGCTCAAGTTGCGGGTTTTCGTGCAGGGCGGGGGCTGTTCGGGCTTCCAGTACGGCTTCACGTTCGACGAAATCACCAACGATGACGATACGGTGATGACCAAGAACGGTGTGTCCCTGCTGATCGACGCCATGAGCTACCAGTACCTGGTGGGCGCCGAAATCGACTACAAGGAAGATCTGCAGGGCGCCCAGTTCGTGATCAAGAACCCCAACGCCACCAGCACCTGCGGCTGCGGCTCGAGCTTTTCGCCCTAAGCCGGATAGATCGCTCCCAGTACACGGGCGCCTCTGGCGCCCGTTGTGCTTTGGAGGTCGAGTCTTTCGCGGCGCACGGTCTTGCGCGCCAGCCAGGCGAAGGCCGTCGCCTCGACCTGCGTGACCGGCAGGCCCCAGTCGGCACTCGCGGATACGACCGCAGCCGGCAGGAGGGCCTTCAGGCGCCCCATCAGATAGCCATTCAGTGCTCCGCCTCCACACACGACCAGGTGGCGCAGCCCGCCTTCGTGGCGCAACACGTCGTCGCTGCAGGCCCGGGCGGTGAGTTCGGCCAGCGTCGACTGGACATCGGCCGGCGCGGCGCTGCCTTGTGTGCCCAGGTGCCCGTCCAGCCAGCTGCGGTTGAACAGGTCGCGCCCCGTGCTCTTGGGCGGCAACTGGCCAAAGTACGGCTCGAACAGCAGATCTTGCAGCAGGTCGGGAATGACCCGGCCCTGGGCCGCCCAGGTCCCACCCGCGTCGTAGGCCAGGCCGGTGTGACTGGCGCACCAACTATCCATCAGGGCGTTGCCAGGCCCACAGTCGAAACCCAGCAGGGAGCCGTCGGCACCCAGCAAGGTCAGGTTTGCGATGCCGCCGATGTTCAGGACGCCCACCGCTTCGCCCGGACGGCCAAACCATGCCTGGTGAAAGAACGGGGCGAGTGGCGCCCCCTGACCGCCCGCGGCGACATCGCGGCTGCGGAAGTCGGCGATCACTTCAATGCCGGTCAATTCCGCCAGCAAAGCAGGCTGGGAGAGTTGTGCCGTATACCCGGTGCCGTCGAATTCCTGGGGCCGGTGCCGCACGGTCTGGCCGTGGGCGCCGATCGCGCGAATGGCCGAAGCAGGGGTGGCGCTGGCAGTCAGCAACTCGTCGACGACTTGCGAATAGACCCGCATCAGGGCATTGCCGGCCAGCGCACAACGGTGCAGTTCGTTGTCGCCAGCACTGTTAAGGGCGAGCAACTCATCGTGCAGGGCAGGGGGAAACGGCGCGCTGGCATGCGCCACGACGTGCGGCTTGAGTGACGAGAAGTCGGCCAGAACGCCGTCAACCCCGTCGAGCGACGTGCCGGACATCAGACCAATATAGAACTCTGGCATGCCGGCGATGTTAGCCGCTGCCGTGTCCCCGTCCGGTAGCGGCGCTTCAGTCGGCGCTTGCGACCATCGACGACGCGGCGTTCAGCTGCGTCTGCATCGACCGGGCAACACGCTCGAAAGCTGGGCGGGCTTCGGCCGAAATCGTCGCGGCGTGCGCCTGGTGCGCGACCAACTGGGGATCCTGGTGCATCCCGTTGACCCGAAACTCGAAATGCAGGTGCGGCCCCGTGGCCCATCCCGTGCTGCCCACTGCGCCGATGTGCTGGCCCTGGCGAACCGACTGGCCGCCAGCGACCATGATCCGGCTCAGATGGGCATAGACCGTTTCCTGGTTGCGGTTGTGCCGCACGACCACGACGTTGCCAAAACCGTTTTGCACACCGGCAAATTCGACAACGCCGTCACCGATGACGCGCACAGGCGTACCCGTGGGGGCGCCGTAGTCGACGCCCAGGTGGGCCTTCCACTGGTGCAGGATCGGGTGCATGCGCATGGAAAAGCCGCTTGTCACTCGCGAAAATTCCATCGGCGAAGCCAGGAAAGCGCCCAGCAGGCTGTTTCCGTCCGGCGCGAAATAACCGCCGTTGTGGCCCGGCTCCTGGAACCAGATAGCCTGGTGCAGAGTGCCGCGATTGACCATTTCGGCCGAAAGAATGCGGCCCGTGCGAAGCGGCTCGCCGTCGGCCTCGAGCACTTCGTAGACAACGTCGAAGCGGTCACCCTTGCGCAGGGACCGGTGAAAGTCGATCTCGCCGGAAAAGATATCAGCCAACTGGACGGCCACGGCGTCAGGCACGCCGCCCTCATCGGCTGCCGCGAACAGGGAACTGCGCACGACCGCGCTGCCCATGCGGGTCGAAACCGACAGCGGTGCGGATTCGATGCGCGACGTGAAGGCCCCCGCGCTGCCACGCTCGACCACCAGGCGCTTGAAGCTGCCGTCGCTGTCTGGCACCCAGCGGGCCGTGAGCCTCGCCAATTCATTGCTGGGCGTGGTTTCCGCCGTCACGCTGCGCCCGGCGCGCAGATTGGCCCGGAACGCGGGCTCGGTGCGCAGGTAAGCCGCGGCGGCGGCGTCGCTGACGCTCAGCCGCGCCAGCAGCGCATCGACCGTGTCGCTGGTGCGCACGGTGTCCGAGCGGAACAGGCGCAGCTGCCGGTTCTCGATCTCGTCCGCCTGTTCGTTCAAGGCAAATGGCTGCACTGCCTCCAGAACCTGCTGCACGCGCATCGTGGTCGGGTCGGGGCCAAGCGAGGCAACGGCAAACGCAGCACCACCGCCACCCAGTAGCAACGCTGCGACCAGCGCGGTGACATGCCGCGGGTGGTGTTCAAGCACATGGGCCGCGCGCGACAAAAGCTGTTCACCAGCGGTGATCAAACCGTTTTTCAATCGATGGGGTCCTTACGACGTGGGCCTGTTTGTCCTACGGGCGTGTAGGCAGTTCCCTACATTTGCATTTTGATACGGCAGTGCGCGTTTTTCTGCGCACTTAGAATCCTTCTGAACCGCGGGCCTGCCGCAGTATAGCCAGCCGGTCCCGCCGCGTCCCCAATAAACCCTTATGAATCAAGCCCTTGTTACAAAATATCCGGTTACGGACCGGGCCCGGGAGGCGCTGGCAATCTCGCTTCGGGGCGCAGATGAGCTGATTCCGGCAGACGAATGGCTGCAAAAACTGGCCAGATCCGAAGCCACGCAGATTCCGCTGCGCGTCAAGCTGGGTCTTGATCCTACAGCGCCGGACATCCACGTAGGACATACGGTGGTCCTCAACAAGATGAGGCAGCTGCAAGATCTCGGCCATACGGTCATTTTCCTGATCGGCGACTTCACGTCGATGATCGGCGACCCGTCGGGGCGCAACACGACTCGGCCACCGCTGACGGCTGAGCAGATCAAGGCCAATGCGCAGACCTACTATCGGCAGGCCAGCCTGGTGCTGGATCCTGCCAGGACCGAGATCCGTTACAACAGCGAGTGGAGTGACCCGCTGGGTGCGCGCGGAATGATCCAGCTGGCGGCCAAGTACACCGTGGCGCGGATGATGGAGCGCAACGACTTCCATGAGCGCTTCACGGCGGGCAACTCGATCAGCGTTCACGAATTCCTCTACCCGCTGATGCAAGGCTACGACTCGGTGGCCCTCAAGAGCGACCTGGAACTGGGCGGTACCGACCAGAAATTCAATCTTCTGATGGGCCGGCACCTCCAGCAGGAATACGGCCAGGCGCCCCAGTGCATCCTGACGATGCCGCTGCTCGAAGGGCTGGACGGCGTCGAGAAGATGTCCAAGAGCAAGAACAACTACATCGGCATCAATGAGGACGCCAACACCATGTTTGCCAAGGTGCTGTCGATCTCGGACGATTTGATGTGGCGCTGGTACACGTTGTTGAGCTTCAGGAGCGAGGCGGAAATCGCCACCCTGCAGCGCGAGGTGGCCGGCGGGCGCAATCCCAAGGACGCCAAGGTGCTGCTGGCGCGGGAAATCACGGCGCGGTTCCACTCGGCTGCGGCGGCCGATGCCGCCGAACAGGATTTCGGCAAACGCAGCCGCGGCGGCGTGCCCGACGACATCCCGCAGGTTCAATTGGGCGGTGCACCCCTTGGCATGGGTGCGCTGCTCAAGCAGGCGGGGCTGGCGCCATCAACGAGCGAAGCAAACCGGCTGATCGATGGCGGCGGCGTTCGCGTCGATTCCACGGTGATCAGCGACAAGGGCCTCAAGCTCGAAGCCGGCAGCTACGTCGTGCAGGTGGGCAAGCGCCGGTTTGCCCGGATCACGCTGGTGCCTTGACCGGGCCGGCCTACTTCGCGCCCGCCTTCTCCAGAATCGCGACCATTTCCGGGTAGTCGCGCGCACGAGCCAGCTGCAGCGGGCTGTTGCCTTGCCGGTCTGTGAGCTGCAGGTTGGCACCCGCATCGACCAGCGCCTGCACTGTAGCCTGGTGCCGCGGGCCGCCATCGCCCAGCACGACGGCTTCAATCACTGCCGTCCAGTGTAGGTTGTTCACATGGTCCAGTGGTGCACCGGCTGCGATCAGTTGCCGCACCACGCCGATATGCCCCAAATGCGCCGAGGCGATCAGCGCGGTGCCGTCGTACCGACTGGTGACCTGCTTCGCGCTGGCGCCCAGCGCCAGCAGCACGCGCAGCGTTTCGTCGTCGTTGGCCACTGCGGCGATGGTGACGCAATCGTAGCGGTCACTCTCCAGCAAGCTGAGGTCGGCGCCGGCCTTCACCAGCGAACGGATGGCCTCACGTTGCCGGGCAAACGTCGCCACATGAAGCGGTGTGCGTCCATAGCTGTCGCGAGCATTGAGGTTGGCCTTGGTGCCCGCCAGCCTTTCAATCGTCGCGGCGTCACCCTTGAATGCGGCCGCGTGCAGACCCGAGTAGCGCGCCGCTTCAGCAGGCGTCGGACCGACTTGGGCGGCCGCGGGTACCAGAGCCAGCGTGCAGAGGCCACAGGCGCCGGCCAGTACCAAGCGTCGCAGGCTGAAGTAAAGATCGATGGGGTTGAACATGCGCGCATTGTGCCCTCTGAGACACAATCCGGGCATGAGTCCTGCCCTGTCGCGCGCCCTGACACCCAACCGCCTGCTGATGGCATCGGTCGCCGTGGCCGTGATCACGATTGTCATGAAAACCCTGGCCTGGTACATCACCGATTCGGTCGGCCTGCTGTCGGACGCCATGGAATCGTTTGTCAACCTCGCCAGCGCCATCTTCGCCCTGGTGATGGTGACGATCGCGCAGCGACCCGCCGATGAGGATCATCCTTATGGCCATCACAAGGCCGAATATTTTTCGTCAGGCTTCGAAGGCATCCTGATCGTTGGCGCCGCACTGGGCATCATCTGGGCCGCCGGCCACCGTGTGTTCGACCCGCAGCCGCTGGTCCAGCTCGGCTGGGGTCTGGTGCTGTCGGTGGCAAGCTCGGCGCTCAACGGTCTGCTGGCCTGGGTGATGTTTCGCGTCGCGCGCGAACACCGCTCGATCGCGCTGGAAGCCGATGCCCGGCACCTGGTCACCGATGTCTGGACTTCGGCCGGCGTCGTGGTTGGTATCGGCGCGGTGATCGCTACCGGCTGGCTCTGGCTGGACGCGCTGGTGGCCATCGGGGTGGCGCTCAACATCCTGAAGGAGGGGTTCCACCTGGTGCGCCAGTCGTCTCAGGGCCTGATGGATGAAGCGCTCGAACCGGCTGTCCTGGCCGAGATCAACAAGACGCTCGCCGATTTTGCTCACCATACGATTCGCTTTGACCATGTCACCACCCGCAAGGCGGGGCAACGCCGCTTTGTCGACCTGCACATGCACATGCCGGCCGGCTGGAGCCTGGGTCGTGCGGCGGCGGTGCGCGGCAGCGTGGAACAGGCACTGATGAGTGCGGTGCCCGGCTTGCGCGCCACGATCCAGCTGTTGCCCAGCGACGTCGAAGCGCACTTCGACGATGCGAAAGACCCCCTCTGATGCTGGCCTTGGTGCAACGCGTCAGCCAGGCCAGCGTCGTTGTCACCGGCCAGACGGTCGGTCGGATTGACGCGGGCCTGCTTGTGCTGGTGTGCGCCGAGCGCGGCGATGGCACTGAGCAGGCCGACAGGTTGCTGGCCAAATTGCTCAAACTGCGCATCTTTTCCGACGAAGCCAGCAAGATGAACCGCAGCGTGCAAGACGTCGGTGGGGGCCTGCTGCTGGTGAGCCAGTTCACCCTGGCAGCCGACACCTCGGGCGGCAACCGGCCCAGCTTTGCGGGCGCCGCGGCGCCCGAGGACGGCCGTCGGCTGTATGAGTATCTTGTGGAGCAGGCGCACGCGGCTCACCCGATCGTACAGACCGGCCAGTTCGCTGCCGACATGAAGGTCCACCTGGTCAACGATGGGCCGGTCACCATACCGCTGCGAATTTCCTAGGGTTCAATATGGATTCGGGTAGCCCAGAGCACCCAGCAATAGAATCTCGAGCGCCTCCATTTCCAGGGCGTCGCGCTCGCTGGTTTCGTGGTCGTAGCCCTGGGCGTGCAGTGTGCCGTGGACCAGCAGGTGCGCATAGTGGGCCTCGAGGGGCTTGCGCTGCTCGCGGGCCTCGCGTTGCACCACCGGTGCGCACAGCACAAGGTCGGCGATGACCTGCGGCTCACGCGAGTAGTCGAACGTGAGGACGTTGGTGGCGGAATCCTTGCCGCGATATTGGCGATTCAGGGCGCGCGCCTCGTCTTCGCCCACGATGCGCACCGCGATCTGGCCGCCATGCGGTAGCGCGTGGCCCACCCAGCGCGCAACCGCGGACCGCTTCAGCACCGCCCGATGCGCCGCGGCACCGCCGAAGCGGCCGAACTGAAGCGTGAAGTCCAGCGCCGGCGCCATCGCTACCTGGCGCCGTCGGGTTGGCGGGCCGCGTCGTACGCGTCCACGATGCGCGCCACCAGCGGGTGGCGGACCACATCGGCGCTGGTGAAGCGCGTATGGGCGATGCCCTTGACGCGCCGCAGCACGCGCTCGGCGTCGACCAGGCCGCTGAGCTGCCCTTTGGGCAGATCGACCTGGCTGATGTCGCCCGTGACCACGGCCTTGGCGCCGAACCCGATGCGGGTGAGGAACATCTTCATCTGCTCGGGCGTGGTGTTCTGCGCCTCGTCCAGGATCACGAAGGCGTTGTTCAAGGTGCGCCCGCGCATGAAGGCCAGCGGCGCGATCTCCAGCGCCTGCCGCTCGAAGGCCTTGGTCACCCGTTCCAGGCCCATCAGCTCATAGAGCGCGTCGTACAGCGGACGCAGATAAGGGTCGACCTTCTGGCTCAGGTCGCCCGGCAGGAAGCCCAGCTTTTCGCCGGCCTCCACCGCAGGACGGGTCAGCACGATGCGCTGCACCGCACTGCGCTCCAGCGCATCGACGGCGCAGGCCACGGCCAGGTAGGTCTTGCCCGTGCCGGCCGGGCCTATTGCGAAAGTGATGTCATGGGTGGCGATGTTTTCCAGGTAGACGCTCTGGGTGGGCGTGCGCGCTTTCAGGTCGCTGCGGCGCGTACGCAGGACCAGGGCTTCGTCTACGTCGTCAATCAGCGGCGTGTCGCCGGCCACCATCAGCTGAACCTTGTCCGCTGCGATTGTGCGTCCGGCAATTTCGTAAAGAGCCTGCAGCACTTCCATCGCGCGTTCTGCCTTGGCCTTGGGGCCCTCCACCTTGAATTGACCGTGCCGGTGGCCGATGCGCACCTGTAGCGCCATCTCGATCGTGCGCAAGTGCTCGTCTGTCGGGCCGCACAGGTGAGACAGGCGCGTATTGTTGGCCGGTGAAAAAGTGTGTCTGAGAATCAAGCTGATAATTCCGCTGGAGGACCCCAATGATAGGCAACAAAACAGTGACGACATGATCGGCAGGCTGTCCGGAACGCTGGCTGACAAAAACCCGCCGCAACTGCTGGTGGACTGCAACGGCGTCGGCTACGAAGTCGATGTGCCGATGAGCACGTTCTACAACTTGCCCGCAGTAGGCGAACGGGTCAGCCTGCTCACGCACTTCGTGGTGCGAGAGGACGCGCAGATCCTCTATGGTTTCGGCTCGGCCGCCGAACGGGAAGCCTTCCGCCAGTTGATCAAGATCGCAGGCGTCGGTCCCCGTACCGCGCTGTCGGTCTTGAGCGGAATGAGCGTGGCCGACATTGCCCAGGCAGTGGCGGCCCAGGACGCGGCGCGACTGGTGAAGGTACCCGGCATCGGCAAGAAGACGGCCGAGCGGCTGCTGCTGGAACTTAAAGGCAAGCTGGGGCCCGACCTGGGACTGGGCGCTGCCGGGGCCGTGAGCGATGCGCAGTCCGACATCCTGCAGGCGCTGGTGGCGCTGGGCTACAGCGACAAGGAAGCTGCCGCGACGCTCAAGACCCTGCCCAGGGACGTCGGCGTCAGCGAGGGCATCAAGCTGGCGCTGAAGGCGCTGGCGAAATAACATGGACGGTCTACCTTTCGCCGCTCAACCGTGACCATCCAGACCGACGATTTCGACATGCCGCCGTCCAATCGGCTGGTTGCGGCGGCACCGGTATCGCCCAACGAAGAGGCGATCGAGCGCGCGTTGCGGCCCAAGTTGCTCGATGAATACGTGGGTCAGGCCAAGACGCGCGAGCAGCTGGAGATATTCATCGGCGCAGCGCGCCAGCGCGGTGAGGCGATGGACCATGTGCTGCTGTTCGGCCCGCCCGGCTTGGGCAAAACCACCCTGTCGCACATCATTGCGCACGAGCTGGGCGTGAACCTGCGCCAGACCTCGGGGCCCGTGCTTGAAAAGCCCAAGGACCTGGCAGCGCTGCTGACCAACCTCGAGAAGAACGATGTGCTTTTCATCGACGAGATCCATCGCCTCTCGCCGGTGGTGGAGGAAATCCTGTACCCCGCGCTGGAGGACTACCAGATCGACATCATGATCGGAGAGGGCCCGGCCGCGCGCTCGATCAAGCTGGATCTGCAGCCTTTCACGCTGGTGGGAGCGACCACCCGCGCCGGCATGCTGACGAATCCACTGCGCGACCGCTTCGGCATCGTGGCCCGGCTGGAGTTCTATACACCCGAAGAGCTGGCGCGAATCGTCAAGCGCAGCGCCGGCCTGCTCAAGGCGCCGATGGACGAGGCCGGGGGGGTGGAGATCGCGAAGCGCTCGCGCGGAACACCACGTGTGGCCAACCGTCTGCTACGGCGCGTACGTGACTACGCACAGGTCAGGGGGACGGGGACGATCACGCTGGACATCGCCCACAAGGCGCTCAAGATGCTCGACGTCGACCCCCAGGGCTTCGACGTGATGGACCGCAAGCTCCTTGAGGCCGTAATCCACCGGTTCGATGGCGGGCCGGTTGGCCTGGACAACATCGCGGCCAGCATCGGCGAGGAGCGCGACACCATCGAGGACGTGATCGAGCCCTACCTGATCCAGCAGGGCTATCTGCAACGCACCCCACGCGGACGCATCGCCACCCTGGCGGCTTTTCGTCACCTGGGCGTGACGCCGCCCAAGAGCGCGGGCGAGCTGTTCACTGACTGATGCGCCTGCGCCGCGGGCTGCGAATTGCGGGTGATCAGGATCTGCGCCACGTAATAGGTCGCAAGCACGAGGAATTGAGCCATCGGCAGCGCCACGGCAAACTTGTTGGTGGCCAGAAGTGAGTCGCTCAGCATGAAGAAGCCAGCGCCAACCGCGGCGGCCAGAGCGGCCCTGTTGCGCAATACCGCGGCGCGGCCTATCGCCTGCGCCGCCATCAACGCGATCACCACCACATAAGCGGCCACCGCCACACGCAACACCGGGTTCAAGCCGTTGAACAGGAATGCATACATGGCTGCACCAAGGGCCAGCGTAGAGGCCAGCGCATGACGACTGGGGAACCAGCGTATTCCTTGCCTGAACAGGGCGATGTAGAACAGGTGCGCAATGAGGAACGACACCAGCCCGGGCACGAAGAATCCCGGAACCATCAGGAAGCAGTCCCCTACCAGTGAAGCCACGAGCCCGGCCATGAGGAGCAGGTCAAACCGCCGGGCCGAGCCAGCGACCCGTTGGCGAAGCGCCACGCACACCAGGGCCAGTACCAGCGTCAGCGGCTTGAAGAGGTGATGCAGGTCTGTCAGGCCTTGTGCGCCCGTTGCCGTCGCCACCGCGGCAGACTCGATCAACAACGCCTCCAGCATCGTGATGCGGCCCTGCAGCACGGCGCCAACAGCCCACAGCCCGGCTGCCAGTGCGGCCAGCCAGACCGCCGACTGCTCCAGCGGCAGCCGGTCTGCATGCCATAGGAACATCACCACGCCCACCAGCAACAACGCGAACTGGATGGCGCCAAACTGCTGCACCCCATGAGTCACCGGCGGGTGATAGAGCCGCACTTGCTCCATCCGGAATGGTGGCTTGGGATAGCGTGCCGCCACGTCGGCCGGCCGCCAACCGGGCGGTTTGGCCCAGACGCGCAGCTTGTCGACCCAGTTGCCCGCTCGCCAGCTGTCTTGCGCCAAGGCCCAATAGACTTCGAAGTTGGACCAGAGCGGATCCCAGCTGTCCAGCGGGCTGCGGGTGCCGTAGACGCACTTTTCCCGCTCTTCCTGGAAACTGCCGAAGAGGCGGTCCCAGACGATCAGTACGCCGCCGTAGTTGCGATCCAGGTAGCCGTCGTTGACGGCGTGGTGAACCCGGTGGTTCGACGGCGAGCAGAACCAGCGGTCGAACCAGCCCAGCTTGCCCACGTGTTCCGTATGGACCCAGAACTGGTACAGCAGGTCGATCAGGGCGACCACGCCGAACACCAGCGGCGGCACGCCGGCCACCGCCATCGGCAGGTAGAACAGCCAGCCGCCGACCCAGCCGCTCGAGGTCTGGCGCAGCGCGGTCGACAGGTTGTAGTCCTCGCTCTGGTGATGCAC
>JANYAN010000012.1 GCA_025361305.1 Burkholderiales bacterium | reverse complement strand
TGGGGTTAAGGCGCGCCGAAGGCCTGGAAGGTCGCGGTACCCGCCGGGCTGGAGCTTGTCACCGTGCACGGAGCCGTAACGCCGGTGGTCAGGAGCGTGCCAGAGAAGGTCAGGCCCGAGGGGATCTGCGCGAGGCCGGATGCTGCAGTGCAATCAGCTACCGATACGCCACCGACACCGCCCGCCTTGAGCGCGTAGTTGGTTGACGAAGCCGACGCCACAGCTGCGCCTACGCCAGCGAGCACGCCATTCTGCGCCGCGGTTGTGACGTCTGTAAATTTTGGGATGGCTACAGCGGCAAGCACACCGATGATCACGATGACGATGATCAATTCGATCAGCGTGAAACCAGCCTGTACAAGCTTGACGGGGCGTATTGCTCTCATCTGGGGACTCCTTGATTGCAAAAATGACAGCGAAGACGGCTTACGGCGCGCCGAAGGCCAGGAACGTTGCAGTCCCTGCTGGGGTAGAACTGGTTACCGTGCATGTAGCCGTTACGCCAGTGGTCAGTAGCGCGCCCGTGAAGGTCAGGCCAGCCGGGAGCTGGGCAAGCGTAGCTGCGGTCGTGCAGTCCGCCACCGCGACGCCGCCAATTCCGCCAGCCCTGAGAGCGTAATTGGTTGCGGTAGCCGAAGCCACAGCTGCACCGACGCCCTTCAGGACGCCATTCTGCGCCGCCGTTGTGACGTCTGTGAATTTTGGAATCGCGACGGCGGCAAGAATGCCGATGATCACGATGACGATGATCAATTCAATCAGCGTGAAGCCAGCCTGCAGGAGCTTGATGGGACGTTGGATATTCATTGATGGACTCCGAGGGTTGAAGAAAAAACGCGGTTCAACTACAGAATAAACCGATCACCGTTTGTAAGCAAACAATTGTGATCAAACAATGCGTAACAGGCAAGATTTGCCAGACAAGTCCCCAAGTTGTCACGGGACGGTTGTTTTGCGGCCACTGCTATTGACGATAACAGCGAAAAGTCCTTTTCAACAGTGACGACAGGACGGTACGATTCGACACATCTTCTCAGGCGCAGGAAACTGCGAACCGCAGACACATGAACCTTGCGTTGCCCTTTTTCAGTTCAGGTGACGGTGACTGGACGGCGATCGACGTCGAGCCTGACGGCCGCATGGTCGCGGTCAGCGTTCGGCCCCCCCGGCGTGCCGCCGATAAGCCGAAGGTGCTCAAATGCGGCCAGAGTTCCACCGTCGCCATGGGGGTGCAGGCGCTGGAAGAGGTGGCCCGCAAGGTTGAGGGAACCAGTCGCTGGACCTATCCGCTTGCCCGTGGCGATTATCAGTTGCTGGTGCTGCCCGAGCCGCCGGTGCTCGAGGCCGAAATGGAGGCCAGCCTTCGCTGGTCGGTATCTCCGTTGATCGACTTTCCGATCGAAGAGGCGGTCGTCGCCTGGATGAGGATCCCGACGGCTGAGTTTCAGCCGGGCGCTGAAAAACAGGTTTACGCCATTGTGACGCGGCGGTCGATGGCTGACGAGCAGGTGGAGCTTTTCCAGAAGGCCAAGGTGCCCCTGAAGGCCATCGATGTGCGCGAGACGGCGCTGCGCAACATTGCCGTCCTGCTTGAGAAAAAGCCCGAAGGGATCGGGCTGCTCACAGTCGGCCCGACTGGCATCATGACCACGTTCACCTTCAAGGGCGAGTTGTATCTGGACCGGTTCATAGCCCAATCGCTGGACGAGGTAGTGACAGGCGATGCCGAGCGAAAGCAGAAGGTCTTCGACCGAGTTGCGCAGCAGGTCTACCAGTCAATGGACCTCATTACCCGAAACCATCCGTTCATCACGATTGAGCGAATTGTGGTTTCACCGCTTCCGGTGCCGCTCGGCATTGCGGCGCATCTTGCTGGCAAGCTGCCGGTGCCGGTGCAGGCGCTTGACCTGGCCAGCGTATTCGACATTTCTGCGACGCCCGAGTTGGCCCGTCCAGAGAACCAGGCACGGTATCTGACAGCGCTTGGGGCAGCCCTGCGCGGCATGAGGAAGACCCTATGAGCCAGCAGATCAACCTGCTGCGAGCCAAGCGTAACGAGCTGGGCGCAGCCGCTTGGGCGCTGGGAGCGCTCGGGGTCGTCGTCCTGTGCCTGCTGGCCTACTGGCAAACTCTGGTTAGCGACAATAGCCGGTTGCATGAGACGGCCAAAGCGGGAGAGCAAGAGATCGAAAAAGCAAAAAGCGCCGTGCAATCCCTGCAAAAACAGACGGCTGCGCAAGGTGATGCAGCGGCACTTGCTGCGGAGATCGGCCAGCTGCGGCCGCGAGCCGAGTCGGTGACGCAACTACTCAGGGACGTCAGTAGCGGCAGACTGGGCAGTCAGACCGGCTTCGCGCGGTATTTTGGCAGCC
The DNA here is from genome assembly GCA_025361305.1 of Burkholderiales bacterium. Classification (GTDB taxonomy): domain Bacteria; phylum Pseudomonadota; class Gammaproteobacteria; order Burkholderiales; family Burkholderiaceae_C; genus Ramlibacter. The sequence continues at coordinate 6,867 of JANYAN010000012.1, read as the reverse complement.
TGGGCAACGTGGCCGAGCCGGGCCTGTGGGTCACGGCTGTGACGATCATCAACGGTGGCAAGACTGTCGGTATTGGTGGGCGCGCCATGCACAATGAGTCAGTGATGCAATATGCGCGGCGGCTCAACGAAGCCTTCGCGCCTTATGGAGTGCATTTCAACTCGCTTGAGCTGACGCCCGAGAACGTGCCCAAGCCGGGGAGCGCAGTGCCGTCGGGGCCGGCGACTGTCACCTTCAAGTTGTCCTGAGCGCCATGAAGAAATACCTGAGCCAGTTCTACAAGCAGTTCCTGGAACTCCAGACGCGGGAGCGCCTGTTGGCGATTGCCGCCCTCATGGGCGTGATCTACTTCCTTTTCGACGTGGCCTTGCTCAGACCGCAGCACACTCAGGCCAAGGCGCTGCGGGACACGATTGCCCAGCAAGAGCTTGAGCGAACGGGCTTCAACCAGGCCTTGCAGTCGCTTGCAGTGCATAAGCGCGCTGATCCGTTGGCCAAAGAGCGCGCCGACCGGGACGAACTTCGAAAGACGATTGCCGATGGGCAAGCCGTGCTTGGGCGGGCCACTTCGGATGTCAAGATGGGGGAAGTAATCCGCGCCCTGGTTGCCGAGACGCCAGGACTGACGCTGGTCTCGCTCAAGACGATACCCGTCCAGATGTTCTTCGATGGTGCCAAGGCGCCCACAGCCGCAGCGATAGAAGGAAGGCCAGCCGTCGTCTTGCCCACACTTTACAGGCATGGTGTCGAGGTGGTTGTTCAGGGCAAGTACCTCGCGCTGATCCCGTATCTTCAGGCGCTCGAACGAAACCCGAATAACATTTTCTGGGGCGACGTCAAGCTTGACGTGGCAACCTATCCCGAGGCGATACTCAGGTTGACGGTGTTTACTCTGAGCGCTCGTCCTGAGCTGCCGCTGGGCTAAGGGGAAAAAATGCGAACAGGCAGTCTTAAATCTCCTTGCGCCTGGCTGTTTACGCTCCTGGGGCTGATTGCCGTGCCGTCTGCTCAGGCTCAGGCTGTTGCTGACCCCACGCGGCCAGCGCCGGCATGGCTGGCAGCGCAGCAGCAGGGGCCCGGTAGCGAGCCGGTGGCTGAGCCGATATCGATGGACGTGCAAATTGTCGTGATCGGCCCCGAGCGCAAGTTCGCCATGGTCAATGGCCAGATGGTGCGACCGGGGGAAACCTATCGGGGCTCGAAGCTGGTAGCCATCAACGAAGACGGCGCCGTGTGGCGGCGAGACGGCGTTACTGAGAAATCCAGCATGAGCCCTGGAGTCAGCAAGAAGATCATGGGGGCCGAGCCAATGGCGGGCAAGGCGAAAGCTAAGAAAAAACCGGTGAATGGAGAAGGTAAATGAGGCGATTTTTAATTCCATGCTTGCCGCTGGCGCTGTCCGCATGCAGTTCCATGATGATGCCGCCGCCCGACAAGTCGGCCCAGACCCGGATCAACACCGAAATGAAGCAGGCGGCTGCACCCAGGGAAAAGGCAGCCGACGCGCCTCTGCCTCAATCGGTCAGCACTTCATTGCTGCCGCCCCTGCAGGTGGGCATCCCCAAGACCTCGTCGCGCCAGCTTGAACAGCGCTTTGACCTGGTGGTGACAGACGCGCCGATTGGCCAGGTGTTGATGGCCATTGTTTCTGACACGCGCTACAGCGTCCTCCTGAGCCCCAAAAATATGCCACCGGCGACGCCGGTCGCGGCGGGCGGGGGCGGTGGCACTGGCCAGGTCGTAGTTGCGCCTGCTGCGCGTTCCAATGAAACGCTGACGGTCAAGCTCAAGGACGTGACGGTGTTCGAGGCGCTCGACGCAATTCGCGAGATGTACGGGTACGAATACTCGGTCGATGGCACGCGCATTTACGTGCAGCCGCCTGAGATGAGAACCAAGCTTTACCAGGTCAACTACATCCTGGGCCAGCGCCGCGGCGTCAGTGATATCCAGGTGATTGGCGGGGCATCGACGGGTTCATCGTCAAGCTCGTCAAATTCTTCCGGCACGTCGGGTACCAGTGGGAGTGGCTCGGGCAGTTCTGGCACGAGTTCCAACTACTCGTCGATTCAGGCCAGCGGTATGAGCACGATCTCCAAATCGGATGTGTGGGGCGAAATGGAAGACGCTGTGCGCACGGCCCTCGGCTGCCACATTGCCAGGAGCCAACCGACTGGGGGATCAAGCGGCGGTGGGAGCACGGGGAGCACCGGCGGCAGTACCGGGAGCAGTTCTTCCGGTTCGGGCAATTCCAGCCGGGCCGACGTCTCCTTCGTGGGCGACAACCGGGTCGGCGAGCGCATGCGTGGCGTGGAGGGCTGTAGTGACGGCCGCGCGATGGCGATCAACCAGACCAGCGGCACGGTGCTTGTACGTGGCCTGCCCCGGGAACTGCGCATGATCGAGAGCATGCTGCGCTCGATGCAGATCAATATCGAGCGCCAGGTGATCATCGAAGCCAAGATCATCGACGTCGAACTGAATGCCGGTGCGCAACAGGGCATCAACTGGTCCGCGTTCAGCCAGGGTCTGCATCGCGCTTCGGTGGGCGCCGACACCACGGCGATCAACGGAGTGAACGGGACGGCCAGCAACGGCACCATCAACTCGGGCACCAGCCTGGGGTCCTTGCTCGGCAACACCTTGCTGGGTGTGGCAACCCCGAACGCGTTCTCGGCAGGCCTGGGCGTGGCGCTGCAGTTCACCAATTTCTCGGCGCTGATCAACTTCCTGCAAACCCAGGGCAACGTGCAGGTGCTCTCCAGCCCGCGCATCGCCACGCTGAACAACCAGAAGGCAGTTATCAAGGTGGGCAGTGAGGAGCCGTTTGTGACGAATATCACCGGTGGCACGGTCGTCGCGACCTCATCCACATCCACAACGAACGGGCCTCCCGTCGTCACGCCGCCGACGCTGAACTACCAGCCGTTCTTCTCGGGCATCTCGCTCGACGTGACGCCGCAGATCGATGAATACGACAACATTACGCTGCACGTGCACTCGATGGTCAATTCCATCGTCGAGAAGCTGAAGCTGTCACTGCCAACTGCCGGCGCCGCCATGGTGCCGTTTGCGGTGAACAGCGTCAGCGAGACCGACAGCGTGGTCAAGACCAAGGACAGCCAGGTGGTCGTGATCGGCGGCCTGATGACCGAAAGCTTTACAGATAGCGGCTCGAAAGTGCCGGGCGTCGGCGACGTGCCGGGCCTGGGCGCCATGTTTGGCAAGTCTGGGCGGCAATCGGTCAAGCGCGAGCTGGTGATCCTGCTCAAGCCCACCGTGGTCAAGGGTGACAACGCCTGGTCCAATGACATCGCCGCTACCCAGGGCCGCATCGAGCGCATGAATTCTGTACCGCAGGGGCAGCCGCCGACCCAGTAATCTCCATGTACCTGCAGCATTTTGGCCTCAGGGAATTCCCATTCAGCATCACCCCTGACACGAGTTTCTTCTTTTCGTCGGACGGCTCTCGGGAGGCGTTGAACACCCTGCTGATAGCAGCTCGCACCGGCGAGGGCTTCATCAAGATCACAGGGGAGGTGGGAACCGGCAAGACGCTGCTGTGCCGCAAGCTCATGGCCAGCCTGGGCCCTGATTTCTATGTGGCCTACATACCCAACCCGTACCTCGAGCCGGCGGGCCTGTTCATGGAGCTTGCCATCGAGCTGGGGCTGGAGGCGGGGCAGGACGAGCATCCCAACCAGCACAAGCTGCTCAAGAGCGTCAGCAACCGGCTGATGGAGCTGGCTGCTGATGGCAAGCGGGTGGTGGTCTGTCTGGACGAAGTGCAGGCCATGCCGATCGAAACGCTGGAGGCGCTTCGGCTGCTGACAAACCTGGAAACCGAGAAGCGCAAGCTCCTGCAGGTGATCATCTTTGGTCAGCCCGAGCTGGAATACAAGCTCAACCACCCGTCGATCCGCCAGCTCAAGCAGCGCATCACGTTCGACTACCACCTGGGCCCGCTCACGCGCTCCGAGCTCGACTACTACCTGCACCACCGGCTGGTGGTGGCGGGCTTTCAGGGCGGCCGCCTGTTCACGCCCTGGGCCACCTGGGTGTTGCAAAGAAAGACGCAGCGCATTCCGCGGCTGGTCAACATCGTTGCCCACAAGGCGCTGTTGAGCGCCTATGGCAAGGGCAAGCGATCGGTCAACGTGGTGGATGTTCTGGCCGCGTCGAACGACACCGCCGCTGTGCGCGACCGACGGGCCTTCAGCATGGGGACCGTCGCCCTGTTGGTGTTTCTCGGTGGCTGTCTGGCTGCCCTAGGATGGGTAACTCTCATATGAGTCTGATCAATCAGATGTTGAAGGATCTGGAGCAGCGGCAGGGCACGGGCGGGCCGAACGAGCCGCTGGCCGGCGAAGTGCGTGTGGTCCGCGAAACGCAGGGCCCAAACTATGGGCTGATGGGTGGCTTAGCGATAGCCGTGCTGGCCGTGATCGGCGCCGTGTGGATGTTCATGCAGCCCAAGGCAAGCCAGGCGCCTGTAGTCGCGACGGCGCCGCCACCGGTTGCGAACAAGCCGGTGATTGTTGCGCAGGTCACGCCGCCAGCGCCAGCTCCCGTGCCCGCACCCGCACCGGCGCCAGCACCCGCACCTGTTGCCGCTCCGCCAGTTGCTGCAGCGCCCGTTGCTCCGCCACCGCCACCTGCTGCTTCGCCACCCCCCGCACCTGCACCAGTCGCTGCCGCGCCGGTTGCTCGTCCTGCGCCAGCGGCCCCGGCTCCCGCGCCCGTTGCGCTGCCGCTACCGCCACCCGCGCCCGCACCGGTTGCCAAGCCAGCGCCACCGCCCAAGCCGCCAGCCACGCCTGTTGCCGCGGCCGGCACAGTCACCAAGAACCCGCCCAAGGTCTACGTCGAAGAACGCCCGCCGGCGGCCCCCGCCCCGGTGGTCGAGAAGGCGCCGCCCACGACGGCCGCGCTGGCCGAGCGCCGCCCGGAAAAGACGGTCAATTCGCAGCAGCAATCCGAGAACCAGTACAAGCAGGCGATCGCCCTGTTGCAGCAGGGCAAGGGCACCGAGGCCAGGCGCACGCTGCGCCAGTCGCTGGAGGCCAGCCCTGGCAATGTGGGCGCGCGGCAGCTGCTGGTGGGGCTGCTGGTCGAAGGCGGAGATTTCGAGGAAGCCTCGAAGCTCCTGCGCGAGGGCCTGAGGTTGTCGCCTGAGCAGAGTACGTTCTCGATGACCCTGGCCCGGCTGCAACTGGAGCGGGGCGACTCCAAGGGCGGGATGCTCACGCTGGAGCAAGGACTCAGGTCGGCCGGCAATGACGCCCAGTACCACGGCTTCTACGCCGCGCTGCTACAGGGCGCAGAGCGGCACGAAGAGGCCGTGCGGCACTACCTGGTGGCGCTGCGCAGCGATCCGGGCATGCCCAGCTGGCTGGTGGGTATCGGCATTTCGCTGCAGGCTTTGGGCAAGGACAGCGACGCAGCCGAGGCCTTCCAGCGCGCCAAGGATTCCGGGATGCTCTCGCCGCAGCTGGCAGGCTTTGTCGATCAGCGGCTGGGCCAATTGAGGCGTTGATGAAAGCGATTAGGTAAAAACCCGAATCCATGCCATAATACAAGGCTCGACTGCAAGAAGCAGTCCTAGTGCATCTCCCTTCACACACAGGCTCAATCGATAAGAGCCAGCAGCACCCGAACGAAAGTTCACCGGTCCTGACAGTCGTTTGATGGGTGATGTTTTTTAACCGTTGACGACTACGCTCCCCCCGGGGAGGCGTTCTCGTGTGAGTAAGCATTTAATGACCGACACTTTCGCAGTGCTGGGCGACGTTTCGCCTGCGCAAACTTTCTCCGCTGGCGCTGACAGCCTCGACACCATCAACATCATCGAAGATCTGGCAACGCCCGAGGCCGCGCCGCTGGCGCCCAATGGCTTCCTGAAGATGGGCCTGGCGCCCGAGCTGATCCAGGCCGTGGTAGATCTGGGCTACGCCCAGCCGATGCCCGTTCAAGAGCAGACCATTCCGCGCGCCATGGGCAGCGCCGAAGAAGGGCAGGCCGCCCGCTTCATCGACTTGATGGTTTCCAGCCAGACCGGCAGCGGCAAGACCGTGGCCTTCCTGCTGCCCATCCTGCATACCCTGCTGCAGCAACGCGCCCAGGCCGAAGCCCAGGAGCGTGCCGATTTCGAGCGTGCCACCGCGCAGGCCCTGGCCCGCGGCGAAGCGGCGCCCAAGCGCAAGCGCAAGGACCCGACCAACCCGCGCAACTTCAAGGCCGCCACCCCCGGCGCCCTGGTGCTTTGCCCCACGCGTGAACTGGCGCAGCAAGTCGCGCACGACGCGATTGATCTGGTCAGGCATTGCAAAGGCCTGCGCGTCGCCAGCGTGGTGGGCGGCATGCCTTACCAGCTGCAGATTGCCAAACTGAACAACGCCGACCTGGTGGTCGCCACACCGGGCCGCCTGCTGGACTTGCAGCGTTCCATGCAAATCAAGCTGGACAAGGTGCAATTCCTGGTTGTCGACGAAGGCGATCGCATGCTCGACCTGGGCTTTGCCGACGACCTCGCCGAAGTCAACCAGCTGACGATCGAGCGCAAGCAGACCATGATGTTCAGCGCCACCTTCGCGCCGCGCATCCAGCAACTCGCTTCGCGCGTGATGCGCCAGCCGCGCAAGATCCAGATCGACAACCCGCAGGAAAAGCACGTCAACATCAAGCAGATGCTGTTCTGGGCCGACAGTGCCCAGCACAAGCGCAAGCTCCTGGACCACTGGCTGCGCGACTCCACGATCAACCAGGCCATCGTCTTCGCCAGCACCCAGATCGAATGCGACGGGCTGGCCAATGACCTGCAGCAGGCCGGCTTTGACGCGGTGGCCTTGCACGGCGCCTTGAGCCAGG
>JANYAN010000550.1 GCA_025361305.1 Burkholderiales bacterium | reverse complement strand
CCACATCCCTGGCCGCCTTGACGAGCAGTGTCAGGTCATTGCCCCAGTTGCCGGTGATCACGGCCTGTGCGCCGCTGGCCTTGATCTTGGCGGCGTAGGGCAGAAAATCCTTGACCCGCCCGAGTGGATGCAGCTCGTCTCCGACAATCTTCACATCCGGGCGCTGCGCCTGCAATTGGCACCGCGCTTCCTGGAGCACCGCCTGGCCGAAGCTGTAGTCCTGTCCGATCAGGTAGACACTTGCCACTGAGGCGTCGTCCTTGATCACATGCATCAGCGCACCCATTCGCATGTCCGCGTGGGCATCGAAGCGGAAATGCCAGAAACTGCATTTCTCGTTGGTCAGCGCCGGATCGACCGCCGAGTAGTTGAGGAAGAGCACGCGCCGCGCCGGTTCGCGCTCGTTGTGTTTGTTGATGGCGTCGACCAGCGCCGCGGCCGCCGCCGAGGAATTGCCTTGCACGACGATCTGCGCACCATCGTCGATGGCTGAACGAAGGGCCGATAAGGCCTCCTCGTTCTGCCCCTTGCTGTCATAGCGCACCAGCTGCAGCAGCCGCGCGCCTTGCGACGTCTGGACGCCACCGCGCGCGTTGACCCGCTCGACAGCCCAGACCAGGTTGCGGTAAACAGCTTCACCGGTATTGGCAAACGGCCCGGTCAGGCCCTCGATCATGGCGATCTTCACCGGGGCTTCCCGCATCTGGGCGGCGACCAGAGCGGGCACAAATAGCGCCGCCGCCAGCAATTTCAAGGCCGCCGTGCGCCAATTATTCATCATGGTCCGTCCCTTGAAAAAAGCCCCGGCGCGCGCACCTGTGATCCAGGCGGTGATCACTGTGAAAGCCGCGAAGTGTAAAGGAACCGCACCATGTTATTCGCACCCGTTGTTCGCAGCCGCGCCACCAATCCGGCGTTCCGTTCCTTCGACCGCAGCTTCGAGCGTTTCGTCAACGAGGCGTTCGCCACCGGTACTGCCCGTGGCGTCAACGTCGAGCAGGACGACAAGGCCTGGACCGTCACCTTCGACGTCCCCGGTATCGCGCGTGAAGACCTCACGATCGGCATCGAAGGCGCCATCGTGCGCATCGAAACCCGCGCCGAAGCCGCACGCCAGTTCAAGGCCGCCTACGAGCTGCCGCAAGACATCGACAGTGAAGCCAGCGCAGCCAAGCTGGAAAACGGCGTCCTGACCCTGACCCTGGCCAAGCTGGTTCCCATCAGCAAAGTTCGCCAGATCGAAGTCAAGTAAACGCCTGCCGTTCCAACCAAGCTGGTGCGCGAACGTGGATCCCGGATCAGGTCCGGGATGACAGCTGCGCCGACGGCGTCAAACCCCGCTGCGCACCAGCGATGCCTTCAGCACCTCGGTCAACGTGGCCTGGCTTTCCAGGAGGTGGGCGTGGGCCTCATGGCTCATGGGCTTGCCCAGCGCGCCGCGGATGGCCGCCAGCAGCTGCACGGCCTTTTCTCGTTGCAGGCTGCGGGCATCGGCCGGCGCCTGAGCCGACGGCCTGACCAGCGCGTTGGCCAGGCGCTTCAAGTGCTCGCGCTGCAAATTGCGTCGCGCAGCATTGATGTCGCCGCCATGGGCCAGCTCGCTCCAGATCGCCGATTGCAGCTGGGCATGCAGGTCATGCAACGACAGCGCCTCTTCGGGACGGCGCAGCTTCTCGGCTGAGGTCAGCAGGCGCGTGGCCACTGTGTCGGACATCAACTGGTCCAGCGTCGCTGTTTGAAGGGCAAGCAAGCGGGCCGAGACCGAAACGTCATTGGGGTTGTCGCGGTTGAAGTGGTCCACACCCAGGCGGCTGAGCAAGTCCGGCGAAAAGACAAAACTCTTCGCCGTGAACAGGCTGTCCGACACGAGCTTGAGCGCCTCGCGCTGGCGCTGCACGGGCACCGGCGTGAAGGTAGCCCGCCCGGTGCCTGCGTGGTCACGCAGGAAGGTGGTACCGCCTACGTACTTGACAGCCACGGGCAGCGCGCGCGCAAACTGGCGGAAGCCCCCTTCGAAGCTGCGCCTGAGCGATTCATAGCTGTCGCCGGTCTTGAGCTGGCGCTGTTGCAGGCGGTCCCACAGCTCGCGCGACAGGGCCAGTCGCCGCTGCACGAAAGCCAGTGGATCGGCACCCAGGTCGAACACGTTCACTGCAGGGTCAGCCACCTGCGAGCCTGATGCATCTTCGTCAGTCCCGTAGGCCAATGCCGGTTCAGTGGAGCGCGACGCTATGCGGGCCAGCTCAGCCGTTTCCTGATCGGGCTCCAGCGGCTTGTAGGCGTATTCGATGGCCCAGTAATCGTAGGGGCCGATCGTGGACATCACGTATTCGCCTTGCGGCTCGCCCCGGGTGGACAGGTTGAACGGGACGTAGTCCATGATCGAGCCCGCTGTCCCATTGGCGTTGGTAAACGCCTTGTCCTGCAGCTGCTTCAGGCTGTAGATGGTGGACGCACGGAAGTTGTGGCGCAGGCCCAGCGTGTGCCCGATTTCATGCATGATCGTCGCCCTGACATAGGCTTGTGCCAGCGCGTCGGCCTGCGGGCTGTCCATCTCCATGTCGCCGCGCGCCTGCAGCAAGTCCAGGGCAAAGTCCATTTCCAGCGCAGCTCCCTGTGCCAGGATGCAGTCGTCGTTATGCGAACTGGTTGAGCTGCTGGGTGCCAGGTCTTCCGCCACCAGGCGCCGGGCGCCACGCGCAAACACATCCGACATGCCGATATCCGCGTCCAGGATTTCCCCACTGCGCGCGTCCACCCTGGACGGGCCGATGGCGAAGCCCACATCCGCGCCAACGAACCAGCGGATCGAGGCGTGCCGGGCGTCCAGCGTGTCGAAGTTGTCGCTGTCCAGCTGCTGTCTGGTGACGATGGCATTCTTGAAGCCGATCCTCTCGAACGCCTTGTTCCACTCCAGAACGCCCTCAGTAATGGACTTGCGGTATTTCTCGGGAATGTTCTTGTCCAGCCAGAACACAATAGGCTGCTTCGGCTCGGACAGCGCCGCGGCCGGGTCCTGCTTCTCCAGGCGCCAGCGATTGACGTAGTGCCGCGCCGTATCGGGCTTGATGTCGTTGCTGTAGTCGTAGCTGGTCGTAACGAAATGGCCCAGCCGGTCGTCGGCAATGCGCGCACGCATGGGCTGCTGCGGCAGGGCTGCGAAGTTGTAGTAGAACGCGACGAAGAAGCTGCGCGGGTCGGGCGTGGTTTGCGGCGGCAACGGTTGTGGCACGGGCGGCGGCACCAGCGGCGGCGCCGAGATGCGTGCCACCGAAAAATGCGTGTTGACCAATAGGCCTGTCAGGCCTTCGTCGGCATAGACCCTGGAAAAACTGCTGTTGGGTTTATCCACCGCGTAGGCCAGGCGATACGCCGTCTCAAGCCGTGTCGAATACGCCGGGATGTCAGCAAACAGCAGCGCGCTGGCATCCACCAGCACCGCCTTGGACTCGGGGTGTGGCGCGCTGGCCACTGCCGCGCTGGCGATCAGGCTGTCTGAAAAGGCCTGGGCGACGGCTTGGGCCTGGGGCGTCCCGGGGGTTGCGTAGTAGTCGGTGTTCCTGGCAACGAGCTGGACCTGGTTGCCGATCTTCCTGAACTCGGCCTGGTAACTGCGCCCCATCTGACTGCCATAGAGCCCACGCTCACCCACGCTGTTGGCGACGTTCCAGGAAAAGAAGAACGGCTGCCCGAACTGCTCAGGCCGGATTTCCACCCACACTTTTTCATCAGTCTGGTGCAAGGTGAAGAAGCCCTTGAGCTCCTTGGCACCCTTGACGACTTCCCTGAACGGTTTGGGCGCGCCAGCGGCCGCGGGCGCCGCTGCGGGGGCTGCCGCCGTCGGTACCGCGCTGGCCGCCGGTGCGGCCGGCGGGGACGGCGGTGGGTCTGACTGCGCGTTGGCACTGCCGCCAATGACACAGAGCAGCACCGACAGTACCGTGCCAAACTTGATTTGATGGCTTATCCGTCGCATTTCTATGTCTCCGTCGTGGCGATTGTCGGATCGAACTTCCTGACCAGCGAGTCCAGTCCCCAGCGGGGCTTGACATCGAAGGCGTAGACCCGCGTGGCCTCTTGCTGCCCGCTTTGCAGCCGCATCGCCGCTGCCAACGCGATCATCGCGCCATTGTCGGTGCAAAGGTGCAGTTCGGGGTAGTGCACGCGCGCCCCCTGCCTTGCGCATGCCGCGTCAAGCTGTCGGCGCAGTTCGCGGTTGGCACCGACGCCGCCAGCAATCACCAGGCGCTGCAGCCCGGTGTGGCGCAACGCGGCCAGGGATTTCTTCAGCAGCACTTCGACAATGGCGGCCTGCGTGGAAGCGGCCAGACTGGCCAGCACTTGGGGCGGCAGAACATCGACCGCGGCGGGTGGGCCCGACGACGCTTCACCAGCATGCGCGGCAACCAGCTTCCTGGTCTGCACAAGCACCGCCGTCTTCAAACCGGCGAACGAAAAATCAAGATTGCCGCTGTGCAGCAGCGGCCTGGGCAGTTTGTACGCGGCCGGATCCCCATCCTGCGCCACCCGGGCCAGAGCTGGCCCGCCCGGATATCCCAGCCCCATGAGTTTGGCCGATTTGTCGAATGCCTCACCGGCCGCATCGTCGATGGTCTCGCCAAGCACTTCGTATTGGCCTACACCATCCACCCGCATCAGCTGGGTGTGGCCGCCGGACACCAGCAACGCTACAAACGGAAACTGGGGCGGGTCGGCACCCAGGAAGGGTGACAGCAGGTGGCCCTCGAGGTGGTGCACGCCCAGCACAGGCTTACCCAGCGCCGCGCCCAGTGCGCAGGCGACACCGGCGCCCACCAGCAGGGCACCGGCCAGCCCCGGGCCACGGGTGTAGGCGATCACGTCGATGTCGGCCAACACGCTGCTGGCTTCCTCCAACACTTGCTGCGTCAGCGGCAGGACGCGACGGATATGGTCCCGACTTGCCAGCTCGGGCACAACGCCGCCGTAGGCCTGGTGCATGCCGATCTGGCTGTGCAATGCCTGCGCGCGCAGGACGGGCACCGCTGTGCCTTGTGCCTCGACCAGCGCGACACCGGTCTCGTCACATGAGGATTCGATTCCCAATACCAGCATGCGCAGAGTTTAGTGGGAGCGGCTAGCGGGGCGTAGCAGCACCGCCGGCTTGGCGCGATTCTTGCAAAAATGGCAACCATGTCGCCGTCCCAGTCGCTCCGCCTTGTTGTCATTGCACCCGATTCGCTCAATCCGGAGGCCGACGACGCGTACGCCGTCGAGCAGGCTGAACGCTCGCGCCAGCTGCGCATCGGCCTGCTGGAAAACGGTTACAACATCATTGCGGTGCTGCCCACGGATACATTCCTGGGCGAGCGCATAGCCCAGCTGCAGCCGGACATGATCATCGTTGACGCCGAAAGCGCGGCCCGCGACGCACTGGAGCACGTGGTGATCGCCACGCGTGACGAACGCCGTCCCATCGTCATGTTCACCAACGATGGCGACACCAGCAACGTCAAGTACGCTGTTGCCGCAGGAGTCTCGGCCTACATCGTGGCCGGCCTTGCGCCAGAGCGCATTCGCCCAATCCTGGACGTTGCCATGGCCCGGTTCCAGCACGAGCAGGATCTGAGGCGTGAGCTGGCCGACGCGCGCTCGGAGTTGCACGAACGCAAGGTCATCGACCGCGCCAAGGGCCTGCTGATGAAGCGCCAGGGCCTGAGCGAGCAGGAGGCCTACGAAAAACTGCGCAAGACCGCGATGGACCGCGGCCTGAAGCTAGCCGATGTGGCACAGCGCATCCTGGACGTCGCCGATCTGCTCGCCTGAACCAGAGCGCCGGTATGGTGCGCCGCACAAATTGAGTGCACGCCAACGACAGAATCTACGAGGACGCACGCGAAAGGCCTTGGCACGGCATTTGCGTGTACTCCTGCAACAACCAATGAAGGTTTACCGGCCGCCAAGCTTCAACGACGAAGCAACCTGACGGCCTCCGGACGAAGGCGTCCCCACCCACACGGGTTTCCGTGTCGCGTGCGGACGCCTTTTCTGTTTCTTGAATGTGTCGCTGGAGTGCAATGTGATGACCGACCTGCTTAAAACCAAACTGTCCCGCCGGGCCGTGCTGCAAGCCGCAGCTGTCGGCGCCGCGGGCGTCTCGCCCGCCCTGCGCGCCGTGGTCTACGCCCAGGGCTCGGACAAGCCCGAGAAGGAAGAAGTCAAGATCGGCTTCATTCCACTGACCGACTGCGCCAGCGTCGTCATGGCCTCGGTGCTGGGCCTCGACAAGAAGTACGGCGTCAAGATCACGCCCAGCAAGGAAGCCAGCTGGGCGGGCGTGCGAGACAAGCTGGTCAATGGCGAACTCGACATGGCCCACGTGCTGTGGGGCCTGATTTACGGCGTTCATCTGGGCACCAGCGGACCCAAGAAGGACATGGCCGTGCTGATGAACCTGAACCAGAACGGCCAGGCCATCACGCTGTCAAAGAAGCTGGCCGACAAGGGCGCAGTGGACGGCGCTTCGCTGGCCAAGCTGATGGCCGCAGAAAAACGCGAATACACATTTGCCCAGACCTTTCCCACCGGCACCCACGCGATGTGGCTTTACTACTGGCTGGCCACCTACGGCATCAACCCGATAAAGGACGTCAAGGTCATCACGGTGCCGCCGCCGCAGATGGTGGCCAACATGCGCGTGGGCAACATGGACGGCTACTGCGTGGGCGAGCCCTGGGGCCACCGCGCCATCATCGACGGCATCGGCGTCACCGGCATCACCACTCAGGACGTCTGGAAGGACCACCCCGAGAAGGCGCTGGGGACAACAGCGGAGTTCGCCAAGAAGTACCCCAATACCTGCCGCGCCGTCACCGCGGCCATCATCGAAGCCGGCAAGTGGATCGACGCCAGTCTGGCCAACAAGCAGAAGATGGCCGAGACGGTGGCCGAGAAGTCCTACATCAACACAAGTGTCGATGCGATCAACCAGCGCATCCTGGGTCGCTACCAGAACGGTCTGGGAAAGACCTGGGATGACCCAAATCACATGAAGTTCTACAACGACGGCCTCGTCAATTTCCCCTACCTGTCGGACGGCATGTGGTTCCTCACGCAGCACAAACGCTGGGGCCTGACCAAGGAGCACCCGGACTACCTCGCCATCGCCAGGCAGATCAACCGGATCGATGTCTACAAGGACGCGGCTGCCGCGACCAAGACACCGGTGCCCAAGGACGTTCTGCGCACCAGCAAGCTGATCGACGGGGTCGTCTGGGACGGCAAGGACCCCAGGAAATACGCCGATTCGTTCAAGGTTCACGCCTGAAGCCCCAGTCACCAAGGAGCGCCCGATGGTCAGTGCCGTCTTTCATTCACCCCTGGACAACACCGTGCAGTTGCCGCCGCAGCGTGTGCGCGAACCTCAGCCCGCCATGAAGACGATCGCCGCCAACACAGCCGTCGCGGCAGTGGCCGCGGCACCAACCCCCTTCCGGGCCACCTTCGACTGGCGTGGCCTGTGGCTGAGGGTGCTTCCACCCGTGTTGGGCCTGGGCCTGCTGGTCGGGTTGTGGGCGATCGTCTCGATCAAGAGCAGCAGTGGTTTCCCCTCCCCGGCAGAGACGCTCAAGCAGGCGATCGACGTTTTCAGCGACCCGTTCTACCGAAAGGGCCCGAATGACCAGGGCATCGGCTGGAACGTGCTGTCG
>JANYAN010000518.1 GCA_025361305.1 Burkholderiales bacterium | reverse complement strand
TACCTGCGCCACAAGACGCAGGACTATGACCGCTGGCTCGGCGGGATGCAGAAACTTTACGCGCTGCACACCCAGCCGCCGCGCTGACGCGCCGCTGCGCTGCGGTTCAGGTGCCTGGCTGCTTGACCACCCGCAGATAGGGCTTGACGGCCTTCCAGCCGCCGGGGAACAGCGTCTTGGCGTCTTCGTCAGACACGGAGCCGGCGATGATCACGTCATCGCCATGTTTCCAGTTCACCGGCGTCGCCACCTTGTGCTTGGCCGTCAGCTGCATCGAGTCGAGCACGCGCAGGATTTCATCGAAATTGCGCCCGGTGGTCATCGGGTAGGTCAACATCAGCTTGATCTTCTTGTCAGGGTCAACGATGAAAACCGATCGAACCGTGGCGTTGGTGGCGGCCGTGCGACCCTCCGAGGTGCCGCTCTCCTCGGCCGGCAGCATGTTGTAAAGCTTGGCGACGGCCAGGTCGGTGTCGCCGATCATCGGATATTTCACCTTGGCGCCCTGCGTCTCCTCGATGTCATTGACCCAGCGGCTGTGGTTGTCCACGGGATCGACGCTCAGGCCGATCAGTTTGGCGTTGCGCTTGGTGAACTCGGGTTCGATCTTGGCCATGTAGCCCAGTTCGGTCGTACATACCGGGGTGAAGTCCTTGGGATGCGAGAACAGGACGGCCCATTTGTCGCCAATCCATTCGTGGAAATTGATCTGGCCTTGCGTCGTTTGCGCCGTGAAGTTCGGTGCGGTGTCGTTGATGCGCAGTGACATGGTTTTTCTCCTTTGGTTGGGCGAATGTCCTAGCCAATGATCATGCCCACGTGCGAGACCGCCTGTCAACAGCGAGGGCGCGGTGCCTGAGCCCTGGCCCAGGCACCGAATGGCATCAAGGCTTGGGTTCGACGTCGGTCACGTCGCCAATATTGTGGCCGGGCTGGATGGCATCGGCCCGCGGAGTGCGGCTCTCGCTTGCGGAAGGCCGGTAGACGCGCCCGAAGCCGCCGCGCGGGTCTATGCGCATGACAAATGGAACGACGGGCCTGCCCGTCAACTTCGCCCAGATCGCGCGCAGCCCCCAAAGTGCCAGCACGGCGAGCAGCGCCACTGCCAGGCTGGCTGCAAAGACCAGCCCGGCAACCAGCAGGACGAGACGAAAAAGTAGGCTCATGGAGCAGCTATGCTACCGCTTCCTGGGGCGCAGGCTGGGCGTTGCCGAACCTGAACACGCCTGGCTCTCGAACCGGATCGACGTCCACGGGGATCATCGTGCGGGGCGGGAACCGCCCCTCCAGGATCAGCTTGGACAGCGGGTTCTCGATGCGCTGCTGGATGGCCCGCTTCAGCGGTCTCGCGCCAAACACCGGGTCGAACCCCACCTTGGCCAGTTCTTCCAGCGCCGCGGTAGATACCTGCAGCGTCAGGTCCATCTTGAGCAACCGCTGCTCGAGGATGCGCAGCTGGATGGCGGCGATCTTCTCGATGTGTTTGGCGTCCAGCGCGTGGAACACGACGGTCTCGTCGATGCGATTGAGGAATTCCGGCCGGAAGTGATTTTTCAGCTCATCCCACACCGCATCCTTCACGTCCTCGTAGGGTTTGCCGACCATGGCCTGGATCATGTGCGAGCCGATGTTGCTGGTCATCACGATGACGGAATTCTTGAAATCCACGGTGCGGCCCTGGCCATCGGTCAGACGCCCGTCATCCAGCACCTGCAGCAGCACATTGAAGACATCGGGATGGGCTTTCTCCACCTCGTCGAGCAGGATCACGCTGTAGGGCTTGCGCCGTACAGCCTCCGTCAGGTACCCGCCTTCTTCGTAGCCCACATAGCCGGGCGGCGCGCCGATCAGGCGGGCCACGGAATGCTTTTCCATGAACTCGCTCATGTCGATGCGGATCAGATGGTCTTCACTATCGAACAGGAAATTGGCCAGCGCCTTGCACAGCTCGGTCTTGCCGACGCCCGTCGGGCCCAGGAACAGGAACGAACCGGTGGGCCGGTTCGGGTCGGACAGGCCCGAGCGCGAGCGGCGGATGGCATTGGCCACCGCGGCGATGGCTTCGTCCTGGCCAATCACGCGCTGGTGCAGCTTGTCTTCCATCACGAGAAGCTTTTCGCGCTCGCCCTGCATGAGCTTGGACACCGGGATTCCGGTGGCACGCGCCACCACTTCGGCGATCTCCTCAGCACCCACCATGGTGCGAAGCAGTTGCGGCCGCCCGCTGCTGGCCTTGCCGGTCTCCTTCGCCTGGGCTTCCTTGAGCTTCTTTTCCAGTTCTGGAAGCTTGCCGTACTGCAGTTCGGCAACCTTGTTGAAATCGCCCTTGCGGGTGAATTCTTCGATCTGGAAACGTAGTTTGTCGATCTCTTCCTTGTACTGGGCCGAGCCCTGGGCCTGGGCCTTCTCCGCTCTCCAGATTTCGTCGAGATCGGCGATTTCCTTTTGCAGCTTGGCGATCTCTTCCTGGATCAGGCCCAGGCGCTTCTTCGACGCCTCGTCCTTCTCGCGCTTAACGGCTTCGCGTTCGATCTGCAGCTGGATCAGCCGACGGTCGAGCTTGTCCATGACTTCGGGCTTGGAGTCGAGCTCGATCTTGATCTTGGATGCGGCCTCGTCGATCAGGTCGATCGCCTTGTCCGGCAGAAACCGGTCGGTGATGTATCGGTGGCTC
>JANYAN010000484.1 GCA_025361305.1 Burkholderiales bacterium | reverse complement strand
GAGCCACTGCCCGCGCGTGCGGATGAGTGCGCGGTCCTGTTGATAGGTTTCGGCGTGTACGCCGCCTGGCAACGTCATGATGATGTCTTCCGCTGGGCACCGTCGGGGACACAACGGCCCCGACCCATGCCGGGCTGTATCGAGGGCAATGAACGCAACCTGCCTGCTTTGGGCGATAACCGGATGAGCACGATTTAAGTTTCTCGCTGTCAGTTAGCTGTACACCTCTACGGCACCGAACGCTGCCGGCGCAGATCCTGATGCATATGGTCAGGGCCGAGCACTGAATTGGCATCGTTCGAACGGACAGTTTTGCGTTCAACCGGAATCCGGCGCCCGCTGGCCCATTTGCTCCGGTGTCAGAACTATTAGCCTCATGCGGACGACTCGCCGGAGTGGCTGAAAACTGTCCTTTCGAACGATGATGCAGACACCGGGCGCCTGCATCATCGATTCTTTCGATCATGATTCCGCGGGGACACATCCATGAAGCTGAAGGTCAAGACACCACGCCTGTTTCCCGCACTGACCTGGGCGGCTGAAAGGACGGAGCGTGCGGCATGAGCGTACTTTCAGGCGTGAAGGTGCTGGAGATTGAGGGCATCGGCCCCGGACCTTTTTGCGCAATGCTGCTTGCGGACCTGGGCGCCGACGTCGTCATGGTGCAGCGCACACAATCTCCCGGCGTGGATACTGATTTCGGCGACGCAGCGATCCAGCATCGCGGAAAGCGTTCGATCGCCGTCGATCTCAAATCGCCGCAAGGCGCAGAGGTCGTGCTGAAGCTTGCAGAGCAGGCTGACTGCCTGTTCGAGGGCATGCGCCCGGGAAAAATGGAGGGCCTCGGCCTCGGTCCCGATGTGTGCCTGGCGCGCAATCCGCGCCTCGTGTATGGACGGATGACGGGTTGGGGCCAGATCGGACCGTTGGCGCACGCGGCCGGTCATGACCAGAACTACCTTGGCCTGACAGGCGCGCTCTGGTATGCGAGCCCTGCCGGAACCTTGCCATTTACACCGCCAACAATCGTGGGTGACATCGGCGGCGGCGCACTCTATCTGGCTATCGGCCTGCTGGCTGGGATCATGAGCGCGCGCTCGACAGGACGCGGGCAGGTGGTCGATGTGGCCATGGTTGACGGCGTTGCCCACATGATGAATCTGCTTCTCGCGCTGCGCGCGTCCGGATACGTCGAGCCTGGAAGAGGGACCAGCCTCCTCGACGGTTCCCACTGCTCGGCTACGTACCGCTGCGCCGATGGCCGCTTCGTCTCGGTGCAGCCGCTCGAACCCAGGTTCTACGCGGTACTCCTCGAGAAGCTGCAACTGAGCTCGGATCCTGATTTTTCCCGGCAGAACGATCCAGCCAGCTGGCCGCGTGCCAAACGGCGTCTTGCCGAAATATTCGCATCGCGATCGCGGGACGAATGGTGCAAGCTGCTCGAAGGTACCGACGCCTGTTTCGCCCCCGTGCTCGATCCCGAGGAAGCCGCCCTGCATCCGCATAACGTGGCCCGGGGCGTGTTCTCAAAACGTGACAACCTGCTCCAGGCCAATCCGGCGCCCCGTTTCTCGGACTCGCCACCACCACAAGGGATGCGGGTGCCAAAGCGAGGCGAGCACACGCATGAGGTTCTATCGCAGGCCGGCTTTGGCGAGGCGCAGCTGCAAAGCCTGTTGGCATGTGGCGCGATCGCCGAAGCCTAATGACAACCAGCACGTTCATGCGCCAGCCGTGTACGTCCGTTGCCGCACCTCCCGAGCCGA
Organism: Burkholderiales bacterium; assembly: GCA_025361305.1. Lineage (GTDB taxonomy): Bacteria > Pseudomonadota > Gammaproteobacteria > Burkholderiales > Burkholderiaceae_C > Ramlibacter. The sequence continues at coordinate 5,380 of JANYAN010000484.1, read as the reverse complement.
TGGAGGGGCGGATGGCGTTGCGTGAATTCACCCTGGTTGACGTTATCGAACGAAATGCACGGCTGCATCGTACCGAGCTGGCATTCGTCGGAGGCGCTGAGCGCATCAGCCACGGGGAATATGCGCTGCGAGTCGAGCGTCTTGCCGCCGGGCTGGCGTCCATCGGACTGGTCGAGGGCGAGCGGGTCGCGGTGCTGGCACAAAACTGCCTGGCGTACGTCGATCTTTATGGCGCAGCGGCGCGTCTGGGGTTAATCCTCGTCCCCGTGAATTGGCGCCTCGGTGCCGAAGAGATTGCCTACGTCATCTCTGACACGAAGCCCAAGGCGATCGTCACGGGAGTCGAGTACCTTCCAATCATCGAAGAAATGCGCGCCCGGCTCCCATTTGTGGAACGGTACCTCTCGCTGGGCGCAGCCACGGGTATCTTTGGTTCCCTGGAAAATCTCGTCAGTGGCAGCGCTGGCCTGGCCGCGCCCGCTGCGAACGTCTTCGGCCACAGTGGCTTTGTGATCATCCACACTGCGGCAGTGGGTGGCCGGCCGCGCGGCGCCTTGCTGTCCCATGCTGGACTGACAGCTGCGAACCTGCAACTTGTCAACTGCTGGAAATTGACCGCGCAAGACGTGCATCTTGCAGTGCTGCCTTTGTTCCACGCGTCCGGGCTAGGTTTGACCCTGGCGGTGCAGCAGGCTGGTGGCGCCTCAATTGTCTTGCCTCGCTTCGATCCGGAGGTGGCGGCACGGGTGATCGGATCGGAGAAAGTCAGTGTATTTGCCGAGTTCCCCCCCAATGCTGGGTACGCTGCTCGATGCGGCAGTCAAGAACGGCGACGATCTCTCGAGCTTGCGCCATCTGACCGGGCTCGAAGCATTCGACACGATCAACCGCTTCGAATCGATGTGTCCGTCGGCTCGCTTCTGGACTGCGTATGGGCAGACCGAGGTGTCTGGCATGATCACCACCGCTCCGTTCAGAGACAGGCCGGGGTCCGCCGGCAAGCCGACAATGCTTGCCCACGTCTGTGTCGTCGACGAGCTGGATCGCCCGTTGCCGGTTGACCAGGCGGGTGAGATCGTCGTTCGCGGGCCTGTGGTGTTCAATGGCTACTGGAATTGCGAAGCCGACAACGAAGTCACGTTCCGAAACGGGTGGCACCACACCGGTGATATGGGACGCTTCGACGCGGATGGCTTCCTCTGGTACTGCGGCCGCTCACCTGCGAAGGAGCTGATCAAGCCGGGGGGCGAAAACGTTTACCCCGCCGAGGTCGAGAAGGTGCTGCTTGAGCATCCGGCTGTCGCAGAGACGATCGTTTTCGGAGTGCCAGACACGCGTTGGGGCGAAGCGATAAAGGCAGTATGCGTCTGTCGTGCTGGAAAGACAGTTACCGCCTCTGAGCTGATCGATTTCGTTGGCAGCCGAATTGCACGCTTCAAGCGGCCTAGCCATGTGGTCTTCTGCGCCGCGCTGCCCAAAAACCACCAAGGGTTGCCTGACCGCGCCCAAGTTAAGAATGATTTCACCAATGCTTGACGCTTCCACCGCGATCAAGGCGATCCCGGCACAAGGTGTGGCCGCGGAATCGCTGATCCGGGTGAATGGCATCACGTTGCGCTTCGGCGGAGTCACGGCTCTGTCGGGCGTGTCATTTGAAATTGGCACCAGCGAGATCCACGCCATCATCGGGCCGAACGGCGCAGGAAAAAGCTGTACGCTGAATTGTCTGAATGGGTTTAACGTTCCCCAGGAAGGGCAGTTGTTCTTTGGGGATCAGGAGATTACCGGATTGCCGCCACACCGAATCGCACAGCTCGGGGTTGGGCGCACGTTCCAGGGTCTGCAACTGTTTGCGGGTCTTAGCGTTGTCGACAATCTGCTCACCGGGCGACACATGCACATGAAGACGGGTGCGCTTCAAGGTTTCGTTTATCGTGGCTGGGCGCACAGGGAGGAGTTGCGAGAACGCCGTCGTGTCGAAGAGATTGTCGACTTCCTGGAGATCGGCAATATTCGCCACCAGGTCGTTGGCTCACTCAGCTATGGCTTGCGCAAGCGAGTCGACCTCGGGCGCGCGCTGGCAATGGATCCAAAGGTTTTGCTGATGGATGAGCCGATGGCAGGCATGAACCTTGAGGAAAAGGAAGACATGGTTCGTTTTATCCTCGACATCCGCGAAGCGCTGGATATTCCAGTCGTCATCGTCGAGCACGACATGCATGTCGTGATGGACATCGCAGACACAATCACCGTGCTCGACTGGGGGCACGTGATTGCTCGCGGCAACCCGCAGGCTGTCAAGAGCAATCCGGCGGTCATCGAGGCATATCTGGGCGCGGAGGTGAATCGATGAATCGGCACCAGCCTCCATCAGGTCCGTGGAGTGAGCTCGATGCCATGACTGACGCGGACATCGACACGATCCCCAAGCTGCTCAAACACCAGGAAAGCCGGTTCGCCGAACGCGTATTCCACCGGAAGAAGCAGTTGGGCATTTGGCAACGCTATTCGTGGCGCGAGGTGTACGACCAGGTGCGCGCAATTGCGATGGGCATGGCCGAACTTGGCGTAAGGCGCGGTGAAACGGTCGCCGTGGTCGGCGAGAACGGGCCGCGGTTGTTCTGGAGCCAGTACGCCGCGCAATGCATCGGCGCCAAGGTGGTTTTCCTGTACCCGGACCTGACCGCCGCGCAGATGGAACACATCCTCACGGACTCCGAGGCGGTCGCGGTGGTGTGCGAAGACCAGGAGCAGGTGGACAAGACGCTCGAGCTGGAGCCGAGGCTCGGCATGATGCACTCGATCATCTGCTGGAACAACCGTGGCATGTGGAAATACAGCCACCCCAAATTGATGACGTTCGAGCAGCTGCAAGCCAAAGGGCGCTCGCGTTCCGAACAATTCCCTGATGAATTCGACCGGGCGATTGCCGTCGGCAATGGCGACGACATCGCCGTCATCAGCTACACCTCGGGAACCACCAGCCTGCCGCTCGGGTGCATCCTGACTCACCGGCACCTGATCGAAACGTCTGCACAAATACTCAGTGCCTTGCGTGCCAAGCCGTTCACCAAGTATTTTTCATATATTTCGCCAGCGTGGGCTACAGAGCAGATCGTCGGTCTTACGCTCGCACTGGGGGTCCCATTCGTAGTCAATTTTCCCGAAGAGCCTGAAGCCGTACAGGAAAACATCCGTGAAGTCGGCACTGAAGCGCTAATGCTGAGTCCGCGGCAGTGGGAGAGTCTCGCGGCCCTGGTCGCGGCCAAGATGATGAACGCAGGACGCATCCGGCGCGCCTGCTACGAAACGGCGATGAGCGTTGGGCGTCGCGTCAATCCGGCCTTGCTAAACGGTGAGCATGTGGGCCTCTGGTGGCGGTTCATGTACGCGGTGGCGAACACGGCGGTGCTACAGCACTTGCGCGACAATCTCGGATTGCAGTCGGCGGGTATCGCGTTGTCGGGCGGAGCTGGCACGTCGCCCGAGGTCTTCCGCTTTTTCCATGCAATGGGGGTGCCACTCAGGAACATATACGGCACCACGGAAGTCGGCCTGCTAACGCTACACCAGGGTCACGCGTTCGACATTCAGACGGTCGGATCATGGCTTCCAGCTCGTCCTGGGCACGGCACGCCGCTTCAGTACCGGATCAGCGAGTCCGGAGAACTGCAGGTGCGGGGCGGGGCTGGTTTTGGCGGATACTACCGGAACCCCGAAGCCAGCGCGATGAAGGTCGATGATGGCTGGTACCTGACCGGAGACGTGGTTCGCCTCACGGAGCGCGGGGAACTCATCTACCTCGACCGGCTTGAAGACATGCGTCAGCTTGCTGACGGTCACCAATACTCGCCGCAGTTCATAGAGAACAGCCTGCGCTTCAGCCCGTTCATCAAGAATGCCATCACCCTGGGTGATACCGACAAGCCGTTTGTCGCGGCGCTAATCAACGTCGACTCGAACACTCTTGGGCGCTGGGCCGAGCAGCGCGGGATTGGCTATACGTCGTTCACCGACCTTTCGCAAAATCCGGCGATTCGCGACCTGCTCAGACAGGAACTGCGCGCGGTCAACGACCTGCTGCCAGCGGGCTCGCGCGTACTCAGTTTCATCAATCTTCCGAAGGAGCTCGACCCCGATGAGGACGAGCTGACCAGGTCGCGCAAACTGCGCCGTAAGCACCTGGAGCAAAAGTATTCGAATTTCATCGACGCGATCTACGCGCGGGCCCAGGAATTCAGCGCGACCGTGCCGATTCGATATCAGGACGGGCGCATTGGCGTGCTCAACGCTACCGTGCATGTCAACGAACTTGATTCGCCGGTCACGGGCCGCATCGCGAATAGCACCCACAAGGCGGGCGCAGATCTTGTAGGGACTGGCAATGAGTAGCTTCTTCTTGTACGTCGCCAACGGCGCGCTGTTGGGGCTCCTTTACGCGCTGATAGCGATGTGCTTTGTGATCATCTACCGCTCTGCGCGGGTATTCAATTTTGCGCAGGGCGAAATTGTCGTTGTAGGCGCTTTCCTCGTCTGGACCTTCATGTCAGCGCTCAACTTGCCGGCGTGGATCTCGGTACCTCTGGCAATGATCGCGAGCACTTTGCTTGGCGTCCTGATAGAGCGGCTCATTCGGCGACCTCTGGTCGGCGAGGAAGTGTTCGCGTTTGTGATGGTTACCATCGGGCTGTTGATCTTCATTCGTGGGGTCGTATTGGTTATCTGGGGGCCGGAAGTACGGTTCTTCCCGGCGGTTCTGCCGTTGACCGCGGTCAAAGTCGGACCTCTATTGTTCGACCGGGCGATGGTTATCGGCGGTGCCGTGACACTGGTGGTCGCAGCAGTCACATCCTGGTTCTTCAACCACACGCAACTGGGCCTGGAGATGACTGCTGTCGCCGAAGATCACCAGACGGCACTGTCGTTGGGTATATCCGTCAAGCGATCCATCGCAGTCGCATGGGGTATTAGCGGGTTGCTCTCGACAGTAGCGGCGATCATTTTTCTCAATGGCAAGGGAATGACCTTTCTCGCATCCGACATCGGATTCTCGGCGCTGCCGGTGGCATTGCTCGCTGGACTCGAATCGATTGGCGGCGTTGTGCTAGGTGGACTCATCGTTGGTATCGCGGTGGGATTGGCTTCATACTTCCTCGACCCGATCTTCGACGGTGGTGTCTCTGCCGTTTTCCCGTTTGTGATTATGGTCATCATCCTGCTGGTCCGACCCTCCGGACTGTTCGGCTGGAAGAAGATCGAAAGAATATGACAGTGTCTGGGAGATTCCAATCCGTAGCAGAGGAGAGGCGTCCTGCAGCCAGTTTCTCTCCGATGAGCATAAGTGACTTTGCCACTATCTGACTTGATCATGGACTGGGGT
>JANYAN010000475.1 GCA_025361305.1 Burkholderiales bacterium | reverse complement strand
GCGTGGCGGCGCGAAGCGGCACGCCATTGCCTACGGCGTAGGCGCCTCAGGCTATTTGCTGGGGCTGGCGCTGTCGGCCATGTTCGACCTGCCATCTGGCGCGGTGATCGTGTGGGCGCTGGCCGGGTGCGCCGCGCTGACGGCAGCGGCACTGCCGCGTGTGATACCGTGACCGGTCATTTCCTGGAGACCCCATGCCGCGCCCGATTCTCGACGAAGCCCATATCCATCCTGCGATCTACGACAGGATCGCTGGCTACCAGCAGTCCATCGTGCGCGAAGTGATGGATGCCGTACGGGACAACGATGTGGTTGTGGTCGGAATGAAGATCAACCCGTTTCCCAAGAAAGCACGCAAAGCGCTGGATGAGGCGGCGCAAACCTACCGTTACCTCGAATATGGCAGCTACCTGAACACCTGGCGCAAGCGCGGCGCGCTGAAGATGTGGACCGGCTGGCCCACATTTCCCATGGTTTTCGTCAAGGGCACATTGGTGGGCGGTGCCAGCGAGTTGCAGGCGCTGATTGACAGTGGTGGACTGGGCCGGATGCTCGAGCCAGGCGTCGCAGAATGACCGCGACCCCAATCTGACGCCGACCTGACCATGCCGGGCGTGCAAAATGGCCTTTTTCGCTACAAAAGACATGTTGTTACGGGCACGGTCACGCAAATGCTTGCATGAGTCGCGGCCTTCTTTCATGATCTGACCGTTTCTATTGTTCAACGCGACTTTTTTACCTCTGGAGGGGTCTCATGAAGCGTCAACTGCAACAGGGTTTCACTTTGATCGAACTGATGATCGTGGTTGCGATCATCGGCATCCTGGCGGCCGTGGCATTGCCGGCCTATCAGGACTACACCAAGAGGGCGAAGATGTCCGAAGTGATCCTGGCTGCGTCGGCCTGCCGCACCACCATCACCGAGGTCTATCAGTCTGGCTCGCAAACCAACGTAGGCGCTGGTGCCTGGGGCTGCGAAAGCACCACGTCGTCGTCCAAGTACGTGACCAGCGTGGCCACGGATGCAAACGGCAAGGTCACGGTGACGGCACAGGGCATCGGCACTGGCATCGATGGCAACGTTGTGACGCTGGTTCCGGCTGACGCGGCCGGCGCCGCTCTGACGTACGCGCCCGGCACGACGATCAACCGCTGGATCTGCGGCTCAAGCGCGATGGGAACCACCATCGAAGCCAAGTTCCTGCCGGGCTCCTGCCGCGGCGCATAGGTCTTCACGACTTAAGAAACAGGGGGCTTTGCCCCCTTTTTAATTCCGACAACGACAGCGACGACCATGATCACACTTTGCGGCTCCCCCATCTCCAACTACTACAACAAGGTCAAGCTCGCGCTGCTCGAAAAGAGCGTGCCGTTCACCGAGGAAATGGTCGCAACCCACAGCACCGACCCGGCGGTGCTGTCTGCGTCGCCCCTGGCGAAGATTCCGTTCATCCGCACGGAGCACGGTGGGCTATGCGAGAGCCAGGCCATCCTGGAGTACATCGAAGCCACGTGGCCACAGCCCGCTTTGCTTCCGGCCGACGCGTACGCCGCAGCCAAGGTGCGCGAGCTGACCGTCTTCATTGACTGGCACCTTGAAGTCGTGGCCCGGCAACTGTACGGCGCCGTTTTTTTTGGGGGCGCCCCACTGAGTGAAGGAGCCTCGACGCGGATTCGCAAGCAGTTGGTCGGCAACATCGCGGCCTTCAAGCGGCTGGTCCGTTTTTCGCCGTTTGTGGCGGGTGATGCCTTCACCCAGGCTGATTGCTCCGCATTCAACAGCCTGCCGCTCGTGGGCATGGCCAGCAAGGCGGCGTTTGGCGAGGATCTGCTTGCGGCGGGCGGCGTCGAATACAAGGCCTACCTGAAAATTGTCGGTGAACGAAAGTCCGCGCAGAAGGTGGTCGCCGATCGCAAGGCCGTGCAGGCCGGGCGCTAGGAGAACCGTGATGCAGTACCGGCGTCTGGGCAGGAGCAACCTGCAGGTCTCTGCCCTGTGCCTGGGCACCATGATGTTCGGTGACCAGACCGGGCGCGATGAGGTGCAGGCGATCGTGGCAGATGCACATGCCCACGGCGTGAACTACATCGATACTGCCGACGTCTACACACGCGGCGCTTCCGAGTCGATGGTCGGCGAATTGCTCAAGGGCCAGCGGCACCAGTGGGTGCTGGCCACCAAGCTTGGCAACCGGATGTCCGAGCGTGTCAACGAAGGCCACTATTCGCGCGCGTGGATGCTGCGTGGCCTGGAAGGCAGCCTGCAACGACTGCAGACCGACCATGTCGACATCCTGTACCTGCACCGCGATTTCAACGGCATGGACCTTGAAGAGCCGCTGCGCGCGCTGCAGGACATGTTGAACGGCGGCAAGATCCGATACTGGGGTGTGTCCAATTTCCGTGGGTGGCGCATTGCGGAAATCATGCGTCTGGCCGGGCAACTGGGCCTGCCCGGGCCCGTTGTGTGTCAGCCGTACTACAACCTGCTCAATCGCATGCCCGAGGTGGAGATCCTGCCGGCCTGCGCGCACTATGGCATCGGCGTGACGCCTTACAGCCCGATTGCGAGAGGTGTGCTCACGGGCAAGTATCCTCCCGGCCAGCCTCCTGCCGGTGACACACGTGCGGGCCGCGGCGACAAGCGATTGGCCGAAACTGAATTCCGCGAAGAATCGCTCGTCATTGCCCAGAAGCTCCAGGCGCATGCGCAAGCCAGGGGCGTCACCCTGGCCCAGTTCGCGACGGCCTGGGTGCTGGCCAACAGCGCGGTGAGCTCGGTGATTGCGGGCCCGCGCACTCTGAAGCAGTGGCAGGATTACCGGCCCGCGCTGGATTACCGCATCACGACCGAGGACGAGGCGCTGGTCGATTCGTTTGTCAGGCCGGGCCACCCTTCAACGCCGGGCTACACCGATCCGGCCTACCCACTCAATGGCCGCATACTGGCCGGATGAGCTATTCCCTCACGCTGTACGACGCCGACGCGACCGACGAACAGCGACGACAGGCCGAGCAGCGATTCCGTCGCGCCCTGGAAGACACGCTGGGTGACGAGAGCCTGGTCGTCCCCGTCTACACCGCGTACCTGAGGATCGTTGCGGTCTACGGCGATTCGCCTGCGCCCGATAGCCTGACGGAGGCTGAACGTACGATTTTTGACCAGTGGCAGGCGGCCGAAGCCGCGGCCCTGGCCGCTACGTTCGGCCCTCATCGCTACATGGGCGACGCAATGTACGAGATCCGCGGCTAGGGCACCGTATCAGCCGCGCCCCTGCGACGAAACCAGCACGGGCTTGTCGCGCCACACCTCCGGCATGGTGAATTTCAGGTTGGCGATCTTGGGCAGATCGAAGGTCGCGATATAGGGCGAGTCCGGGTGCAGCGTCGCGTAGTCCTGGTGATAGGCCTCGGCCGGATAGAACACCGTCAGCGGAGCAATCTGCGTCACGATTTTCTGCGGGAACGCACGAGCCGCGTCCAGTTGGGCGATGTAGCGCTCGGCGACCTGCCTTTGGTCCGGATCCTTGTAGAAGACGGCCGAACGGTACTGCGTGCCGGAGTCCGGTCCCTGGCGGTTCAGCTGGGTCGGGTCATGCGCAACCGAAAAGTAGATCTGCAGCAGCTTGCCGTAAGAGATCTGTTTCGGGTCATAGGTGACCTGTACCGACTCGGCGTGCCCGGTGCGACCTGACCCAACGCTTTCGTAGGTGGCAGTTTCCTTCTGGCCACCTGCATAGCCCGAGACCGCGTTCAGCACGCCCTGGGTGTGCTGGAAGACGGCTTGCACGCCCCAGAAGCAGCCGCCCGCGAACACCGCCGTCTCGCGCGGGCCGGGGGCGCTCGTGGGCATGTCCAGCACCGGCGCGGGCAGTTTGACCGCTTTTTCTGCAGCCACGCTGCTGCCAAGGAAAGCCCAGGCCGACACGGCCAGTGCACCAGCCAACAGGATTGTCTTTGTCACGTTCATGGTCATGCCGGCGCGAATTTGAGCGCCGCTCCGTTCATGCAATAGCGCAGGCCCGTGGGCTTGGGACCATCGTCGAACACGTGCCCCAGGTGACCGCCACAGCGGCGGCACAGCACCTCGGTGCGCTTCATGCCGAAGGTTGTGTCCGTCTCTTCGTCGACAGCCGATTTCTCCAGGGGCTGCCAGAAACTTGGCCAACCGGTACCGCTTTCGAACTTGGTCTTGGACGAGAACAAGGGCAGGGCGCAGCCCGCGCAGCTGAAAATGCCGGAACGCTTTTCATGGTTCAGGGGGCTCGAACCGGGCCGCTCGGTGCCGGCCTTGCGCAAGACGTCGTACTGCTCGGGACTGAGCAGCTTCTTCCACTCGGCATCGCCGTGGGTCACTTCGTAGGCGCGGGCAGCGTACGCCGGTGCGCTCGCAAACAGCCCGCGCATCCCGGCCAGCGCGCCGCCCAGGCCCAGCAGGGTCAATCTTCGGCTCATCATGGGTCTACCTTTCGCATCGAGCCATTGTGGCTCCATGCGTCAGTCGGCGCCATGCCCGCGTTTCTTACAACCTGCGTCGCCGGGGCTATCGCGTCAGCGTGCCACCAGCACCGGCACCGGCGACTCGGCCACCACCTTGTCGGCCACGCTGCCCAGCATCAGGCGCACGATGCCTGTGCGGCCGTGCGAACCGATGACGATCAGGTCGACGTTCTCGTCGCTGGCCGTCTGGATGATGCCGTTCGAGGCGGTGACGTCTTCGGCCATGCGAAGTTGCAACTCCAGCGACGGGGTTGCCCCATCGCACAGCGCGACCACCTTGGCGTGCGCCTGCGCCGCGTGGTCTCGCGCCGCCGACATGTAGGCCTGGAAACCCAGGGGGTTGGCCTCGCCAATGCCCATGTATGGATAAGGGTCTACCACGTACAGCGCGGTGAGTTTTGCGCCATTGGTACGGGCCAGACCCACGGCCATCTGCGCTGCGTGATCGGACGCAGCGGAACCGTCAGTGGCCAGCAGGATGTGCTTGAACATGG
>JANYAN010000034.1 GCA_025361305.1 Burkholderiales bacterium | reverse complement strand
TCCAGCGGGCTGTTGTGGATGCTGGCCATCATGGCGCTGGCCGTGGCGGTGGGCACTTACCCCATCATCCGGCGCCTGACCCAGCGGCTGGAGGAATTGCGGCGCGGCGTCGAGCGCTGGGGTGCCGGCGATCTGTCGGTGCGGGTACATGAGTCGGGCTCTGACGAGGTGGCGTTCCTGGCGACCCGCTTCAACCACGCAGCCGAGCGCGTCGAGACGCTGGTCAAGACGCACAAGTCGTTGCTGGCCAATGCCTCGCACGAGTTGCGCTCGCCACTGGCGCGCATCCGCATGGGGCTGGAGTTGATGGGCACGAATCCTTCGGCCGCCCCGCGCGACGAGATTTCGCGCAACATTGGCGAGCTCGATCAGTTGATCGACGAGATCCTGCTGGCCAGCCGGCTGGACGCCCGGGAGAGCGATATCGGCACCGTGGAATCGGTCGACCTGACCGGTCTCGCAGCCGAGGAGTGCGCCCGCGCGGGTGCAACGCTGGAGCCGGCACCCGACGGCACGCTGATGGTGCCGGGCGTGCCTCGGCTCTTGCGGCGTGCCATCCGCAACCTGTTGGAAAACGCCCGTCGCTATAGCGACGGTGCGGTTCGGGTAGAGCTCACGCGGGAAGGCGCCAGCGCCGTGGTTCGTGTTCGCGACCAGGGGCCCGGCGTGCCGCCTGCCGAGCGTGAAAGAATCTTCGAGCCGTTTTACCGCCTGCACGGCGCCAGCGAGCGCGAGGGCGGTGTGGGCCTGGGCCTGGCGCTCGTGCGCTCCATCACGCAGCGGCACCACGGCTCTGTGCAATGCGAGGGCCAGGAAGGTGGCGGCGCCTGCTTTGTACTTCGCGTGCCCTGTCACCAGATGTAATCCGGTGTAAAAGAGTTAGCCCGCGCGGCAAGCGTGGAATAAGTCACCGATGTTTTCGCGCTGCGGCGGTACATTTATTTCCACGCTGTCACACCGCGAGTCGGCTCCGAATTCAAGACTCCCAACGATGTCCTTTCCAGGACTTTCTGCAGCCGCCGCGAGGTGGCTGTTTTTTTGCCCGGCGGCGCGGTGCGGATGGGTTAATGCTCCAGCGCGGCGAGCACCCTGTCCGCTGTGACGTCCTTCAGGCACCGGGTATGGCCTAGCGGGCATTCCCGCTCAAAGCACGGTGCGCAGTCCAGTGGCGGCTGGTAGGCCGCATCGTTCTTGAGCCAGACAACCGAAGCCCTGTCGTTCAATGGCGGCGTGTGAAGCGGGCTCGACGAGCCGAACACAGCTACCTGGGGCACGCCAAATGCGGCGGCCACATGCATCAACCCCGAATCGTTGCTGATCACGGCTTTGGCTGCGCTGATGGCAGCGAAGGCCTGCGCCAGGGATGTCTTGCCTGCCAGATTGAGGCAATGCCCTCTCGCCCCAACACTGATCTGCTCGCACAGTTCGGCCTCCTTGGCTGTGCCCAGTAGCACTGCTGGCCCCTCAAGGGTGCGAGCCAACTGCGCAAAGCTCGTGGCCGGCCAGCGCTTGGCTGGCCCATATTCGGCACCGGGCGCGAACACGTAGTAGCCCCCCCGTGTCAATCCCAATGCAAGCAGCGCAGCGTCCACCTCGCCGGACGCAAGGGTGAGGCACGGGCGATCCGTCGCCAGCCCAGGCTCGCCGCTGAGCGCGGAATAGAAAGCCACCATGGGCGGCTTGTCCCTGGGGTTCTTCAGGCGATGCGTCAGCAGACCCACCCGGGCCTCACCCAGGTAACCAACACGCCGGGGAATGCTGGCCAGGAAAGGCAGCAGCGCGCTCTTGATCGAGTTGGGCAGCACGTAGGCAGTGTCGAAACGGCCCTCGAAGCGTCGGGCCATCGAGCGCCGCGCCTTGAACTGCAGACCTCCGTGCTGGAAGGGAAATTCGATGACTTCGCCGACCTGCGGCATGGCCCGGTACACCGGCGCCACCCAAGGCAACGCTCCCACGGTGAGCTTTTCGCCACGGGCATGCAGCCGGCGCAACAGCGGCTCCGTCATCACGGCGTCGCCGATCCACTGGGGCGCGATGACGAGCGAATCAGTCAATGACGGTCAGTGGGATGCACCGAAGTGCTCGCCCTCTTTGAGCTTGTACACAGTGCCGCAATAGGGGCACTTGGCCTGGCCGGTGTCGCCGACGTCAAGGTAGACCTTGGGGTGACTGTTCCACAGCTTCATGTGCGCCTGGGTGCTGGGGCAATACACGCCGCCCTGATCGTTGAGATCGCTGGCAAGCAGCTCGATGACGCTTTCTTTGTGTACGGCTTGGTTCATGCTAGACCTTGGTAAGCCAGTGGGCGTATTTGGGGTTGCGCCCGTTGACGATGTCGAAGAACGCGCTCTGGATCTTCTCGGTGATGGGCCCGCGCGAGCCGGCACCCAGCTCGATGCGATCGAGTTCGCGGATCGGTGTCACTTCGGCGGCGGTGCCTGTGAAGAAAGCCTCGTCGCAGATGTAGACCTCGTCGCGCGTGATGCGCTTTTGCACGATTTCAAGTCCCAGGTCCTTGGCGATATGGAAGGTCGTGTTGCGCGTGATGCCATTGAGCGCGCCAGCGGACAGGTCGGGCGTGTAGATCACGCCGTCCTTGATGACGAAGATGTTCTCGCCCGCGCCTTCGCTGACGAAGCCGCTCGCGTCGAGCAGCAACGCCTCGTCGTAGCCGTCGTCGGTCGCTTCCATGTTGGCGAGGATCGAGTTGGTGTAGTTCGACACCGTCTTGGCCTGCGTCATCGTGATGTTGACGTGATGACGCGTGAAGCTCGAGGTCTTGACGCGGATGCCGCGCTTCAAGCCTTCCTCGCCGAGATACGCGCCCCACGGCCACGCAGCAACCATCAGGTGCACGGTGTTGCCGCGCGGCGAGACGCCGAGCTTCTCGGAGCCGATCCACGTGAGCGGGCGCAGGTAGCACGACTCGAGCTTGTTCTCGCG
>JANYAN010000385.1 GCA_025361305.1 Burkholderiales bacterium | reverse complement strand
ATCTCGTGCTCACCACCGGCGGCACCGGACCAGCGCCGCGCGACGTCACCCCCGAAGCCACGCTCGCGGTCGCCGATCGCGAGATGCCCGGCTTCGGCGAGCAGATGCGCCAGATCAGCCTGCGCTTCGTGCCCACAGCCATTCTTTCGAGACAGGTTGCAGTGATACGTGGCAAGAGCTTGATCATCAACTTGCCGGGCCAACCCAAGGCGATCCAGGAGACGCTGGAGGGTCTGAAGGACGCCGATGGCAAGTCCCTCGTGCCCGGCATCTTCGCCGCGGTACCGTACTGCATCGACCTGATCGGCGGGCCGTACCTGGAAACTCGCGACGAAGTGTGCAAGGCCTTTCGGCCGAAGTCTGCGGTGCGGGCCAAGTAATCCTGTCATCCCGGGAGCCGGTTGTCATCCCGGGAACCGGTTGTCATCCCGGACTTGATCCGGGATCCATGTTCGCGCACCAACCTGGTTGGCGCGCGACCATGGATTGCGGGTCAGGCCCGCAATAACACTTATTTCCCCACCAGCTGCGTCAGCTTGTCGGCCTCGAAGCTCTCTTTCAGCGCCGCATCGCCGGGAACGCAATCGGTGTCTTTGCGGGCGGTGGAGAGTTTCTCGATCGCGTGCCAGAGCAGAGCGATCTGGTGTTCCTGCGACGAGGCGTTCTCGATCAGGCCTTTCATGGCCTGGCTGACGGGGTCGTCTTCCAGCGTCACGCCGTAGGCGGCAAACTTGCCTTCGGGAGCGGTCACATCCGCGCTGGTGCCGGCCTTGGACGGGATGATCCGTGCCGGGATACCCACCGCGGTGGCGCCCGCGGGCACCGGCTTGATAACCACAGCGTTACTGCCGATCTTGGCGCCGTCGCCCACGAAGAAGCCGCCGAGAACCTTGGCACCGGCGCTCACCACCACGTTCTTGCCCAGTGTGGGATGGCGTTTGGTGCCCTTGTACAGAGAAGTGCCGCCCAGCGTGACGCCCTGGTAGATCGTGCAGCCGTCACCGATTTCGGCCGTCTCGCCCACCACCACACCCATTGCGTGATCGAAGAAGACGCGGTCGCCGATCTTCGCGCCGGGATGAATCTCGATGCCGGTGAACCAGCGCGCGATATGCGATATGAAACGCCCAAGCCACTTCAGGCCCTGCTTCCAGCACCAATGCGCCGGGCGGTGCAGCCAGATCGCATGCAGGCCCGGGTAACACGTGATCACTTCCCACGTGCTGCGCGCGGCAGGATCGCGGTCTAGGATGCATTGAATGTCGGAACGCAGACGGGCAAACATGGAACTTTCCGCTATGTTTGTGCGCAGTCTAGCGTTTTGTCCTGATTGCCGCTGCCGACATCGCCTTGGCGACACCACGCAGAATGTGGATTTCCTCGGGGCTCAGTTGCGCCCGGTTGAATAGTTGGTTAAGGCGCGGCATGAGCTTCTTGGGCGCGGCCGGATCCAGAAAGCCGATATCCACCAGCGACCGCCCCAGATGTTCGAGCATGCCTGCCACCGCACCGGCGTCGGCCAGCTCGCGTAGCGGCACGGCGTCGCACACCTTGAAGCCACCCTGCGCGATGCGCCACTCATACGCGATCACCTGGATTGCGGCGGCCAGGTTGAGCGAGCCATAGGCCGGGTCGGTCGGGATGGTCAACGCCACGTGGCAGCGGTAAACGTCTTCATTGGCCATGCCGAAGCGCTCCGAACCGAACAGGAAAGCGACGTTGTGAGGCTCCTGCGCCAGTTGCGCAAAATGCTCGCGCGGTGTCACCGTGGGCGGACCGAAATCGCGTGGCGTCATCGCTGTCGCGCACAGCCAGGTCATGCCTTCCACGGCTTCATCCAGGGTGGCTACGATGCGCGCCTTTTCCAGCACGTCCAGGGCCCCGCTGGCTCGCTGGATGGTCTCGGCGCGGGTCAGCACATCCGGCCAGCGCGGTGCCACCAGCACCAGGTCGTCCAGGCCCATCACCTTGAGCGCCCGTGCGGCCGCTCCGACGTTGCCGGCGTGGCTGGTATTGATCAGGATGAAGCGGGTGCGCACCGGGCTCGATTGTCTCAGGCGCCCGAACCCCGTTTCATGGGAAAATACGGCCTTGTTCGCCACCCGCATCGCCGGGACCGGCCCCTGCTCTTGTCACTTGGGGACAGCGCCTTGTGCCTGTCCCGCAAAGGTTAACAATTCATGTCGTCCCCCAACCTGCACCCCATGCTCAATGTGGCCGTCAAGGCCGCCCGCGCCGCCGGCGCCATCATCAACCGCGCCGCGCTGGAT
>JANYAN010000291.1 GCA_025361305.1 Burkholderiales bacterium | reverse complement strand
GACGCCTGGCGCAAGGCGCGGCTGGCGATCGAGGCCAACCGGCCGCGGGCCGCGGCGGCAGCTGTGGAAATGGTGGCGCCGGATGCGCTGAAGACATTGACCGAGCTGAACAATGCGCCGGCCAGGTTCCTCACCGGCCGCGCCTTCGCCGCCTCCCGCCAGCGCAAGGAAATGGTCGTGCTGGCGCTGATCAAGCTGGCTACCACCGACCCGGACAACGCGGCCAGCCAGCTCGAGAACAAATGGGGCACGCAACTTTCGTCCGAGGAGAGCAACTGGGTCTGGGGACTGCTGGGCCGGCAGGCCGGCCAGCGCTTGGGCAGCGACGCGCTGGAGTATTTCGGCAAGGTCACGCGCGACGCCGACCTGACCGACGACATGTTGTCGTGGAAGGCGCGTGCCGCGCTGCGAGCCCGGCGCGGGCCGGAGTGGACCACGGTGCTTGAGGCCGTCAACGCCATGAGCGAAGAAGCCCGGCGAGAGCCGGCATGGATCTACTGGAGAGCACGGGCCTTGCTGGCAAATGGCGAGCGCCACCGCCCGGAGGCAAACAAGTTACTGGAGTCCATCGCCTCGGTGCGCGGCTTCTACGAGCAGCTGGCGCTCGAAGAGCTGGGCCGCAAGATCACTGTTCCGGCGCGGCCAGCGCCGACCACACCCGAAGAAAGGGAAGCAGCGCGACTGAATGCAGGCCTGAACCGCGCGCTGTATGCCATTGCCATTGGCTTGCGACCCGAGGGCGTGCGCGAGTGGAACTACACGACGAACCTGGCCAAGCCCGGCGGCATGGGCGACCGCGAACTTCTGGCTGCGGCCCAGTTCGCCTGCGAGCGGGAAGTCTGGGACCGTTGCATCAACACAAGCGAACGCACCCGGGCCGAGATCGACGTCGAACAGCGTTTTCCGATGCCGTTTCGCGATTTGGTGGTCCGGCGCAGTACCGAAATCAACCTCGATCCGGCGTATGTGTACGGCCTGATCCGGCAAGAAAGCCGCTTCGTGATGGACGCGCGGTCGCATGTGGGCGCTTCGGGCCTGATGCAAGTGATGCCGGCGACTGCGCGCTGGACCGCACGCAAGATCGGCCTGGCGAATTTCACGGCCGACCAGCTCGGTGACCGCGACACCAACATTGCCATTGGCACGGGCTACCTGAAGCTCGTGCTGGACGATTTCGGCGGCTCCATGCCGCTGGCCGCGGCCGCATACAACGCCGGCCCTGGCCGGCCACGCGGCTGGCGCAATGGACCGGTGATCGAGGCGGCTGCCTGGGCGGAAAACGTGCCTTTCCCCGAAACCCGCGACTATGTGAAGAAGGTATTGGCAAATGCCACGCTGTATGCGGCTATCTTGTCGGGCCAGCCGCAGTCGCTCAAGTCGCGGCTAGGCCAGGTTGGACCTCGCGACGCCAGCCAACCCGAACCCAGCCGCGACATTCCCTGATCAGGCCTGCGGCACGGCCCCGCCAGGCATCAATCGCCCCGCTTTTTTGCATCAATCAAGCTGGCCGGACCGCTAGCATCGAACTCCTCTCGAGAAGAAAACCGTGCTCAAACTGTATATCGGCAACAAGAACTACTCGTCGTGGTCCATGCGCTCATGGGTGCTTCTCAAACAGGCGGCCATCCCGTTCGAGGAGGTGATGGTCCGCTTTGACATGGACACGGATTCGGCCTTCAAGGAGACCGTCTCTGCCGTCAGTCCGGCCGCCAGGGTGCCGGTGCTCGTGGACGACGGGTTCGCGGTGTGGGACACGCTGGCGATCGGCGAATACCTGGCTGAACGATTTCCCAACAAGCACCTGTGGCCGGCCGACCCACAGGCTCGCGCCCGCGCGCGCAGCGTCTGCGCGGAAATGCACTCGGGCTTCGTGGCCTTGCGCACCCATTGCCCGATGAACATTGAGGCCTCCCTGGCGCAGGCCGGGGCCCTTGTCTGGCGTGACCAGCCCGCCCTGCGCGCCGATGTTCAGCGCATTGTTGCCATGTGGAGCGCGTTGCTGGAACAGTACCGCGGCCCGATGCTGTTCGGTGAGTTCGGCATTGCCGACGCCTACTTTGCGCCGGTCTGTGTGCGCCTGAAGAACTATGCGCTGCCCGTGCCCGGCCAGATCACCGACTACATCCGCCGTGTCTGGGCGCTGGCCGGCGTCAGAGCGTGGACCGAGGACGCCCTGGCGGAGAAGGACTTCCTCGACTTCGAAGAGCCGTACCGCACTTCACGATGAGTTCAAGCGTGGGGCCCAGGTATTTCGGCGCGGTGATGAGCGCCATGGTGACCCCGTTCGACCGGGATGGCCGGCTGGACCTGGACGCGGCCCGGCGACTGGCCCGCTGGCTGGCCGATCACGGCAACGACGGGCTGGTGGTGGCCGCCACCACGGGTGAGGGTTCCACGCTCAGCGACGATGAGAGGCGTGACCTGGTGAGTGCCGTCGCCCAGGCCGTCACCATTCCAGTGCTGGCCAGCACTGGCACCAATGACACAGCCCACACCATCGCCCTGACCCGCCAGGCGCGCGATCTGGGCGCCGCTGGCGTGCTGGTGGTCGGGCCTTACTACAACCGCCCGCCCCAGGCCGGCATCGAAGCCCATTTCCGCGCTGCCGCCGCGGCAACGACGCTGCCCGTCATGATCTACGATGTCCCATCACGTACGGGGCGGCGCGTCAGCCATGAAGTGCTGCTGCGGCTGCTGTGCGAGGTGCCGAACATCATCGCATTCAAGGACGCAACAGGCGATCCTCCCGCAGCCGCCGCGCTGGTGGCCCAGGCCGGTGCGCACTTCGACCTGTATAGCGGCGACGATTCGTACACCTTGCCCCTGCTGGCCATCGGCGCTGTGGGTCTGGTGGGCACCACCACCCACTGGACCGGGCCGCATTTCCAGAAGATCATCGCGGCCTTCCAGGCTGGCGAGCCGCGCCGCGCACGCGACATCAACTCGACCCTGCTGGAGTCATTTCGGTTCGTCAACAGTGACGACAGCGTGTACTCGATGTCGGTCAAGGCGATGCTGCGCACGTTGGGACAGGATGTCGGTCAATGCCGATTGCCACTGCCCGCCGCACCGCCGGGCACCAACGACAGGGCCCGAGAGGTCTGGCAGCGCCTGGCTGGCTGACCATCGGGGACAGGCCCTAAACTGCCGGCATGCAAATCTATCGGGTCGGTGGTGCCGTGCGCGATGCCCTGTTGGGCTTGCCGGTCGTGGACCGCGACTGGGTGGTGGTGGGAGCCACGCCAGACGAAATGATTGCGGCCGGCTACCTGCCGGTCGGCAAGGATTTCCCGGTCTTCCTGCACCCCGAGACGCGCGAAGAGTACGCGTTGGCCCGCACTGAACGCAAGACTGCGCGCGGCTACCATGGCTTTGCCATTCATAGCGAGCCCGGCGTCACGCTGGAGCAGGACCTGGCCCGGCGCGACCTGACCATCAACGCGATTGCACAGGACGAGCACGGGCACCTGATCGATCCCTTCAACGGCCAGCAGGACCTCAAGGGGCGCGTGCTGCGTCACGTCACGCAGGCCTTTCGCGAAGACCCCGTCCGGATCCTGCGCGTGGCCCGCTTTGCGGCGCGCCTTACGGGGTTCGAGGTCGCTGCGCAGACGCAAGCCCTGATGCGCGAAATGGTGCAGGCTGGAGAAGTCGATGCCCTG
>JANYAN010000278.1 GCA_025361305.1 Burkholderiales bacterium | reverse complement strand
CCTGCTGCTCGAGCCCTACGGCCTGGACGAATCGCACCTGTCGCGCGCCCTGGGTCAGATCACCTCGCACGGCGTGGATGACGCCGACCTGTACTTCCAGTACACACGCAGCGAGGGCTGGAGCCTGGAAGAGGGCATTGTCAAGACGGGCAGCTTCAGTATCGACCAAGGCGTTGGCGTGCGGGCGGTCAGCGGTGAGAAGACGGCGTTCGCATACTCGGACGATATTTCGTACGAATCGCTGCTGGACGCCGCCCACACCGTAAGGTCGATTTCTTCGGCAGGACGCAGCGGCCGGTCCAGGGTCGCCAGACGCAAGATCGCTTCGGGCCGCTCGCTCTACCCTGGGCTTGACCCCATCGCCTCACTGGACAGCACGGCAAAGGTTGAACTGCTGGGCAAGGTCGAACGGCTGGCCCGCGCCAGCGATCCCCGTGTGGCCCAGGTCATGGCCGGGCTGGCCAGCGAATATGACGTCGTGATGGTGGCGCGGGCGGATGGCACGCTGGCCGCGGACGTGCGGCCGCTGGTGCGCCTGTCGGTCACGGTCATTGCCGAACAGAACGGCCGCCGCGAGATCGGCTCGGGCGGCGGCGGCGGCCGGTTCGGACTGGCGTATTTCGACGATGCCCAGATTGCCGTTTACGTCAAGGATGCTGTCAAGGCGGCACTTACCAATCTCGAGTCGCGGCCTGCGCCTGCCGGCGAAATGACCGTGGTGCTCGGCCCGGGCTGGCCGGGGATCCTGTTGCATGAGGCCATTGGGCATGGCCTCGAAGGAGACTTCAACCGCAAGGGTTCGAGCGCCTTTTCCGGCCGCGTCGGACAGCGCGTCGCGGCCAGCGGTGTCACGGTGCTCGACGATGGCACCATCGCCGACCGGCGCGGCTCGCTCAACGTCGATGACGAGGGCAACGCCAGCCAGCGCAATGTGCTGATCGAGGACGGCATCCTGCGTGGCTACATCCAGGATTCGCTCAATGCCCGCTTGATGGGCGTCGCGCCGACCGGCAACGGCCGGCGCGAGAGTTACGCGCATATCCCGATGCCGCGCATGACCAATACCTACATGCTGGGCGGCGACAAGGTGCCCGGCGAAATACTGGCCAGCATCAAGAAGGGCGTCTACGCTAGCAACTTCGGTGGCGGGCAGGTTGACATCACGTCGGGCAAGTTCGTGTTCTCGGCCAGCGAGGCGTTCTGGGTGGAAAACGGCAAGATCCTGTATCCGCTCAAGGGTGCAACCATCGTGGGCAACGGCCCCGACGCACTGACGCGCGTCACCATGGTCGGCAATGACATGCAACTCGACAGCGGCGTGGGCACCTGCGGCAAGGAAGGCCAGAGCGTTCCGGTTGGCGTAGGTCAGCCCACGCTGCGCATCGACGGCCTGACGGTCGGGGGCACGGCCTAGCATCGGCAGGGCCCAAGTGGGACACCAGCGGTCATGGCATCGGGCAATTCCCGCCTTCGTCTCGATCCTTCGACGAACCTGCCGAGCATCCAGAGCTTTGGCGAACTCAGCCATTTCCTGCGCAGTGCCGTTGCCGACGAAGACAGCCGGCTATTGGCCGAGAGCATGGCGCAGCTTGCCCTGCACGTCGAGGCGATCATTGCTGGGCTGCGGCTGGAGCGCGCCCGCAAGACACTGGCACCGATGCTGGTGGATTTGCTCACGGTTGTGCGCGCGCATCGCACGCTGGTCGTCAACCTGGGACTGCCCTGGCGCGGCCTGTACGAATACGCTGCCTACCTGCAGGCCCTGAACAATTTTCGCGTCCTGATCGGGCAGTGGTTGCTGGACGGCGAATCGCGCAGCGAGGAGCTGCAGATCACCAGGGAAGATTTCGAGCTGGTTGGCTGGCGCACCCTGGGCGAAGGCATGTTGCTGATCGACATGTACGAACAATGGCGTTCGTCCGACTCGCCGGAAGAGTCGTCAGCCCTGGGGTCGCTGGACGAGCCGCAGGTCGATCGCGCGATCAACTGGTGGAAGAAGCTCAACCTCTGACGCCACGGGCCTGGCCGGGCCTGCCGTCCGGTTGTGCTACATTCGGGTCCATGCGTATCGCACGTGCCTTCTTTTTTGGTTACTTCTGGTTCTCAAGCGCCACCGGCGGTAGAGAGATCTGAGCGTACCCAGACAAGACGCACCGAACTCACTGAAAACCGCCGGCAAGACCGGCGGTTTTTTTATGCCCGTTTATTTTGAAAATTTGCAAGGAGTCCGTGAAATGAGCACCCGTTCCCAAGCCGCCAGCGACACCTGGTATGCGCATCCCGTCGACAAGACCGGCCAGACCGACGACGAACGCATCAAGGACATAACCGTGCTGCCACCTCCAGAACACCTGATTCGCTTCTTCCCGATTCACGGGACCGCCGTGGAGACCCTGATCGCCGATACGCGCAGAAAGATCCACAACATCATGGCGGGCCGCGACGATCGCCTGCTGGTGGTGATCGGCCCGTGCTCGATCCACGACCCTGGCGCCGCGCTGGACTATGCGCGACGGTTGAAAGAAGCCCGCGACAAGTTTGGCGATACGTTGGAAGTCGTCATGCGGGTGTATTTCGAGAAGCCACGGACCACGGTGGGATGGAAGGGCCTGATCAACGACCCCTACCTGGATGAGAGTTTTCGCATCGACGAGGGCCTGCGAATCGCGCGCCAGCTGCTGGTCGAGATCAACCGGCTGGGACTACCGGCCGGCAGCGAATTCCTGGACGTGATTTCGCCGCAGTATATAGGCGACCTGATCTCCTGGGGCGCTATCGGCGCGCGGACCACCGAAAGCCAGGTACACCGCGAACTGGCCTCGGGGCTGTCGGCGCCCATCGGCTTCAAGAACGGTACGGACGGCAATATCCGCATTGCCACGGACGCGATCCAGGCGGCAGCGCGCGGGCATCACTTCCTTTCGGTGCACAAAAATGGCCAGGTGGCGATCGTGCAGACCAGCGGCAACCGGGATTGTCACGTGATCCTGCGCGGGGGCAAGGCACCCAACTACGATGCCGCCAGCGTTGCCTCGGCCTGCAAGGAGCTGGAAGCGGCCAGGCTGCCGGCCAGGCTGATGGTCGACTGCAGCCACGCCAACAGCAGCAAGCAATACGACAAGCAGATCGATGTTGCCCGCGACATCGCTGGCCAGGTGGCGCATGGCTCGTCCAGTGTGTTTGGCCTCATGGTGGAGAGCCACCTCAATGCGGGCGCCCAGAAGTTCAGCCCCGGCAAGGATGACGCGCGCCGTCTCGAGTACGGCACGAGCATCACGGACGCCTGCCTCGGGTGGGCCGATTCGCTGCAAGTCCTGGAATTGCTCTCCGAGGCTGTCAAGGTGCGCCGGGCGCGATAGTCGTCCAGCGTCGCGCTACCGCACCAGTGCGGCCAGAAGTTTGGCATGGATGCCGCCGAAGCCGCCGTTGCTCATGCAAACCATATGATCTCCCGGCCGTGCGGCGGCAAGTATCTGGTTCACCAGCTCGTCGATGCTGTCGGCTACCTTGGCGCGCTCGCCCAAGGGTGCCAGGGCCTCTCGCGGGTCCCATCCCAGTCCGCCGCGATGGCAAAACGCCAGGTCGGCTTGCTCCAGGCTCCAGGGCAGCCGCGCCTTCATCGTGCCGAGCTTCATCGTGTTGCTACGCGGCTCGAATACGGCCAGCAGCCGGGCATCGCCAACCCGGCGCCGCAGACCGTCCAGGGTCGTGCGGATCGCCGTCGGGTGGTGGGCGAAGTCGTCGTAAACGGTGATGCCGCCAACGTAACCGACCACTTCGAGCCGGCGCTTCACATTGCCGAAGCGCCCCAGAGCGGCGGCTGCCATCGAAGGTGCGACACCCACATGCTCGGCTGCCGCTATCGCGGCCAGCGCGTTGAGCTGGTTGTGTATGCCAGTCAGCTCCCATCGCACTGAGCCCACGGGCTCCGAGCGTTGCAGCACGTCGAATTGGTGAGGCTCGCCGCGGGCGGTGAAGTCACCGACTGTGGCGCCGAAGCTGCGCACTTCACTCCAGCATCCCATGTGCAGCACGCGCGCCAGGCTTTCCTCGAGGCCGTTGACCACGATGCGGCCCGACGCCGGAACAGTGCGCACCAGGTGATGGAACTGACGCTCGATTGCGGCCAGGTCGTCGAAGATGTCGGCGTGGTCGAACTCCAGGTTGTTGAGGACGGCCGTGCGCGGGCGATAGTGGACGAACTTGCTGCGCTTGTCGAAAAAGGCGGTGTCGTATTCGTCGGCCTCGATCACGAACAGGGGTGTTCGAGCCGAGCGCCCCAGGCGGGCCGACACACCGAAGTTCAGCGGCACGCCGCCGACGAGGAAACCGGGCTCAAGGCCAGCCTGGTCGAGAATCCATGCCAGCATCGAGGTGGTGGTGGTCTTGCCGTGGGTGCCGGCCACGGCCAGCACGTGCCTGCCCTGCAGGATGTTGTCGGCCAGCCACTGCGGCCCGCTGGTGTAAGGTGCCCCGGCGTCGAGGATGGCTTCCATGAGCGGGTAGCGCGGCGTGCCGTCAGGCATGCTGGCCCGGGACACCACGTTGCCGACCACCCAGACGTCAGGCTTGAGTGAAAGCTGGTCGGCGCCGTAGCCTTCGATCAGGTCGATGCCCAGCGAGCGCAGCTGATCGCTCATTGGCGGGTAGACGCCGGCGTCGCAGCCGGTGACCCGATGGCCGGCCTGCCGGGCCAGGGCGGCGAGGCCGCCCATGAACGTGCCGCAAATGCCCAGTATATGTATATGCATGGGACGGGATTATCTGCGTGCCACCGGCCCCCCCAATGGCACGCAAGCCCCTGGGGGCAGGCAGACTACGCGGTAGGCGAGCGTGCGGGAACGGATACTCCCGCGAAGCGCTCCCTGAGCTTCATCTTCCAGAACTTGCCGGTCGAGGTGCGCGGCACCGCATCGATGAATTCGTAGCGATCCGGCAGCTGCCACCTGGCGAAACTGTGGCGCAGCAGGTGGGCGTTGAATTCGGCGGCGTCAGTGCTCTGGCCCGGCTTCAGGACGACGCAGGCCAGCGGCCGCTCGCTCCATTTTTCGTCGGGAACGGCGATCACGGCGGCTTCGGCGACACTGGGGTGAGCCATGATGGCGTTTTCCAGGTCGACCGAACTGATCCACTCGCCGCCCGACTTGATCAGGTCCTTGGTGCGGTCGGTGATCTTCACGAAACCCAGGCTGTCGACCGAGGCGACGTCGCCCGTGCGCAGCCAGCCGTCGGGCGCGAATTTCTCGACATCGACCGGGACGTCGTGGTACCTGCCGGTGATGAACGGGCCGCGGACCTGTATTTCGCCAACGCTCTCGCCATCCCAGGGCTGGTCGCCGCCTTCGTCGCTGCGCACCCGCAGGTCCACCAGCGGCACAGGCACACCCGCCATCGCGGCGCGACGGTAGCGCTCGTCGGCGCTGGCATCGCGCAACTCGGCACGTGGATAGGAGATGGTGCAAACGGGCGAGGTTTCGGTCATGCCCCAGCCCTGCAGGATCCAGATCCCGTGCTTGTCGAATGCACGGATCAGGGCTTCGGGAACCGCCGCACCGCCGACCAGGGACCTCATGCCGGCGGGAAGTTTCCAGCGTCCCTTGTTGGGGGATCCTTCGGCCTGGGCCGCATCGAAGGTCTGGATCAGGCTCATCCAGATCGTGGGCACCCCCAGCGACAAGGTGGGAGGCTCCAGCTGCATCAGGTCCAGCAAGTCGTCCGGATGCAGGTGCTGGCCCGGAAACACCAGCTTCACACCCATCATCACCGCGCCGTAGGGTATGCCCCAGCTGTTGGCGTGGAACATGGGCGTCACGGGCAGTACGACGTCGGTGCCGCGCAGTCCCCAGAAGTCGCCCAGGCTGGCCACCAGCGTGTGCAGGATGGTGGACCGGTGCGAATACACCACGCCCTTGGGCCGACCCGTGGTGCCGGAGGTGTAGCACATGGCCACCGGATCGTCCTCGTGGTGCGGCGCATACTCGAAGTTGTCGGGGTCGGCGTTTGCAAGCAATGCCTCGTAGTCCGTCATTTCAGCGGGTACCGGTGCGCCCGAAAACGCAAAAACGATGACCTTCTCGAACCGGTGCAAATGCGCAAACTGCCTGTACAGGGGAAGCAGGACGTCGTCGATCACCAGGAAGCGGTCGCCCGCGTTGCCGGCGATCCAGCCGATCTCGTCGGGCGCGAGCCGCAGATTCAGGGTGTGCATCACGCCGCCAGCCGCGGGAATCCCGAAATAGCACTCAAGATGAGCGTGATGGTTCCAGCACAACGTGGCGACCCGATCGCCCTTCTTCAGCCCGAGGCGCTGGAGCGCGCTGGCCAGCGCGCGAGTGCGGCGGTAGTAGGCGCCAAAACTGTGCAGGCGCAGGGTCTTGTCGGGCAGCCGCGACACGATCTCGTTGTCCGCAAACAACCTGCCCGCTCGTTCGAGCAGGTGATTGAGCGACAACGGTACGTTCATCATCGTGCTATCCATGCGGGTCTCCTTGGGGTGGATGCCACTGTAAGGGCCGGGCGACTGCCGATCAATGCAGAATATCCCCCGATGGACACAGTCAAAGCCGAGATTGCCGCGACGGCGGCGCGCATGGTGGTGGAGGAGGGCCTGGAATACGGCCCGGCCAAGCTGCGGGCGGCTCGCCAGCTTGGCCTGGGCCGACACCCCGCCTTGCCGGAAAACGACGCGGTTGAGGATGCCGTGCGGGAGTACATTGAACTGTTCTGCGCCGACAGCCAGCCGGCCGAATTGCTTGCGCTGCGCCGCCTGGCGGCAACCTGGATGGAGCGCCTGAGTGCCTTTCGTCCCCATTTGGCCGGTGCTGTCTGGCACGGAACTGCAACTCGCCTGTCCGACGTTCACATTCAGCTGTTTTGCGACGATCCCAAGTCGGCCGAGATCGCGTTGATCGACCACAACGTCGCGTACGACGTAGGAACCGTGAAGGGCTTCAACGGCTGCACGGCCGAGGCGCTGACCCTTCTCAGCCCGAGTCCGGAGCTGGATGCCAGGGTGGGCATTCACCTCGTGATCTACGACCACGACGACGTGCGCGGCGCGCTCAGGCCCGATTCACGGGGGCGCCGACCGCGAGGAGACCTTGCCGCGGTGCGCGCCCTGGTCAAGGAGGGGCTGAATGACGGCTGAACCCGCTTCAGGCGCCGTCCTGATGGCGCAACGCCGCAAGTGGATGCTGGCAGCCGTCGCAGGAGCAGCCGCGGCCGCTGGGGCGGGCTGGGGACTATGGCGGCAACGGTCGCAGGCGGTGGACGACGACGCCGTCGCTGCGATCTGGCCCCACGTATTCGAGACACCAACCGGCGGGACTGTGTCGATGCAATCGTTTCGCGGGCGGCCATTGCTGCTGAATTTCTGGGCAACCTGGTGTCCTCCATGTATCGAGGAAATGCCTCTTCTCGACGCCTTCTTCAAGCAAAATTCGGTAAAAGGATCGCAAGTTCTTGGATTGGCCATAGATCAGCCCAGCGCTGTGCGTGCCTATCTGGGCCGCACCCCGGTCAGCTACCCGATCGGCCTCGCCGGATTTGGCGGGACGGAACTTAGCAAGGTTCTGGGCAACGTTTCGGGTGGCCTGCCCTTCACCGTGGTTCTGGCCGCCGACGGCCGCCTGCTCCATCGTAGAATGGGGCGCTTGGGCAAAGCCGACCTTGAACAATGGGCGGCCCTGGCCTAGGATAGGGCGCTGCCCGCCTTCTCTTCGCGCGGCTTTGGTCTTGTCAAGGCCTCTGCAGAAATAAAGCAAAAATAAGAGCAGAAGACGTAAAGTAATCCTATTTTGCTGTAAATTCGCTTTCCTTTCGTTGCAATCGTTGGAGAGCTCATGGATTTGCGCAAGCTCAAGACATTGATTGACCTCGTGTCTGAATCAAATGTCTCCGAACTCGAAATCACCGAGGCAGAGGGCAAGGTTCGTATTGTCAAAGGTGGCGGTGCCGCCTCGCAGATTGCCGCACCCGTCGCCGCTGCGGCACCCGCGTTAGGGGTTGTCGGCGCTGCGCATCCGGTGGTCCCGCTGCCGCCCTCAGCCCCCGAGGTACCCCGCGGGCATATCGTCAAATCGCCAATGGTTGGAACTTTCTACCGCTCTTCCAGCCCTGGCGCAAAACCGTTCGTGGAGTTGGGCAGCGCCGTCAAGGAAGGCGAAACGGTCTGCATTATCGAAGCCATGAAGATTCTCAACGAGATCGAGACCGACAAGTCGGGCACGATCATCCAGATCCTGTGCGAAAACGGGCAGGCGGTCGAATACGGCCAGCCGTTGTTCGTGGTCGAGTGACGGACAGGCACTTACCTACCCATGTTCAAGAAGATTCTTGTCGCGAACCGCGGAGAAATCGCGCTTCGCATCCAGCGCGCCTGTCGCGAACTCGGGGTCAAGGCGGTCATGGTCTACTCCGAGGCCGATCGTGAGGCGAAATATGTCAAGCTGGCCGAGGAGGCAGTCTGCATCGGGCCGGCCTCGTCGGCCCTGAGCTACCTCAATATGCCGGCCATCATTTCGGCGGCCGAAGTCACCGATGCCGAGGCGATCCATCCCGGCTATGGCTTCCTCTCTGAAAACGCCGACTTTGCCGAGCGGGTGGAGAAGAGCGGGTTCCAGTTCATCGGCCCGACGCCTGAATCGATCCGGCTGATGGGCGACAAGGTTTCTGCCAAGCAAGCGATGATCAAGGCGGGAGTTCCCTGCGTGCCTGGCTCCGAGGGCGAACTGCCTGACGACCCGGTCGTGATCAGGCGCACCGCCAAGGCGGTGGGCTACCCGGTCATCATCAAGGCGGCCGGCGGCGGTGGCGGGCGCGGCATGCGGGTGGTGCACACCGAAGCGGCCCTGATCAACGCGGTGCAGATGACCAAGGCAGAGGCTGGTGCGGCTTTTGGCAACCCTGCGGTGTACATGGAGAAATTCCTGCAGAACCCGCGCCATATCGAGATCCAGATCCTGGCAGACAAGCACAAGAACGCGGTCTACCTTGGCGAGCGCGACTGTTCCATGCAGCGGCGCCACCAGAAGGTGATCGAGGAAGCCCCGGCCCCCGGGATTCCGCGCAAGCTGATCGAGAAGATCGGGGAGCGCTGCTCTGCGGCATGCAAGAAAATGGGATACCGCGGTGCCGGCACGTTTGAATTCCTGTACGAGGACGGCGAGTTCTATTTCATCGAAATGAACACGCGTGTCCAGGTGGAACATCCTGTGACCGAGCTGATCACGGGCATCGACATTGTCAAGACCCAGATCAAGGTGGCGGCGGGCGAAAAACTCCCGTTCACGCAGCGCGACATCATCCTGCGCGGCCACGCGATCGAGTGCCGCGTCAACGCCGAAGACCCCTACAAGTTCGTGCCGTCTCCCGGCCGGATCACGATGTGGCACGCGCCCGGGGGACCGGGCGTCAGGGTTGATTCGCACGTCTATACCAACTATTTCGTGCCACCGAACTACGACTCGATGATCGGCAAGATCATCGTGCACGGCGATACCCGTGAAGAGGCCCTGGCTCGCATGCGCACGGCACTGGCCGAGACGGTTGTCGAGGGCATCAACACCAATATCGCGCTGCACCGGGAATTGATGGTCGACGCCAAGTTCATGGCCGGCGGCACCAACATCCACTATCTCGAAGAGTGGCTGTCGCATCACGACCGTTGAACAGTCCGGCAAGGCAGACCCAGGCACACCGGCCGCTCCCGTACCAGTCCATGTTCGAGTTGCGCCTGCTGTGCCCGGAGGACCGCGTGGAAGCGGTGAGCGACGCGCTGGAGGCGCTGGAGGCGATCAGCGTATCGGTTGAGGATGCTGACGCCCAGACCGACGCCGAGAAAGCCCTTTTTGGTGAACCCGGCATGCCGCCGCCCAAGGACGGCTGGCAGCGCTCGCGGGTTCTGGCCCTGTTCGAGACGCGGGCCCTGGCCGATGAAGCGACCATCCTGCTCCAGGCCCAGGAATTCTTTGCCGGCTGCCAGGCGCAGGGCACGACACCTGTGCCGGATCAGGACTGGGTCAGGCTGACGCAATCCCAATTCACGCCGGTGGAGATCACGCCGGAATTCTGGATCGTGCCCACCTGGCATACGCCGCCGGCGCAAGCCCGGCGGATCATCCGGCTCGACCCGGGCCTTGCCTTTGGCACCGGCACGCACCCGACCACGCGCATGTGCCTGCGCTGGATTGCGCACCACGCGCTATCCGGCCAGCGTGTGCTGGACTACGGTTGCGGCTCGGGCATCCTGGCCATCGCGGCAGCCCTGCACGGGGCCGCGCAGGTCGATGCCGTGGACATCGACGAGGCCGCCGTGACTTCGACCCGGGCCAACGCACAGGCCAACTCGGCGACTCTCAATACCGGCCTGCCCGACCTGGCCCAGGGCCGCTACGGGGTGGTGCTGGCCAATATCCTGGCCACTCCGCTGAAGGTGCTTGCCCCTTTGCTATGCTCGCATGTGGCGCCGGAAGGCTCACTGGTGCTCGCCGGCATCCTGGCCCGCCAGGCCGACGAGTTGAAGGTGGCCTATGCGCCATATGCCCGGCTGGAGGTTGCCGATACCGAGGACGGCTGGATCCTGATGACGGCCAAGCCCTGATAGCACCTGGAATTGCCCGCAGATGAGCCTGATCACCTGTTGTCCAGCCTGCGGCACGATGTTCAAAGTCGTACCGGACCAGCTCAGGATTTCCGAAGGCTGGGTCCGTTGTGGACATTGCTCCGAGGTGTTCGACGCTTCGGCCCACCTCCAGGTCGAGTCGCCGGTGCTAGCCGCCCCGCCGCCACCGCCCGAAGAGACGCTGGTCGCGGCGTCGTCCGAGCCCGTGTCGTCTCTCGGACCGGATTCGCTCCCGGACTCGGAGTTCGATCGCGCCGCACCGGCTCCCCGATCCGCCGTGGCTGCAACCGCCTCACCGGAGTTGGCCGAACCAGCGCTCTCACAGCCACAACCGTCCTGGCGCGAGCAGGACGACGAGTCCGAAGACAGCCGGAACGGCGCGGAACTGGCGGGTGTCTCGTTTGTTCGTCAGGCGCGGCGCGAGGCGGCCTGGCACCGGCCCGCGGTCAGGGCCGGCCTGACACTGCTGGTACTTGTCCTGGGTGGCCTGCTGGCTTTTCAGGTCGCGGTGCAGGATCGCGAGCGCCTTGCCGCATGGGAGCCGCAATTGCGGCCGTGGCTCGAGAAGATGTGCGAGCCGCTGGGGTGCACGGTCGGGCCGCTGCGGCAAATCGAAGCCGTCGTCATCGACAGCTCGTCCTTCAACAAACTGCGCGCGGATGCCTACCGGCTGAGCTTCACGCTGAAGAATCAGGCTGCCACCGAAATCGCACTGCCCGCGATGGAACTGACCCTGACCGATACCCAGGACCAGCCGGTGTTGCGTCGCGTACTTCGGCCAGCTGAAATGGGCTCGGCGTCCGGTGTGATCGGCGCGGCATCCGACTGGTCCGCCTCACTGGTGCTGGGCGTGGCCAATGGCGGCAGCGGACGGATCACCGGCTACCGCCTGCTGGCGTTCTATCCCTGACCTCTTCCAACCTGCGAGTAACCCATGGCGACAGTGATTTGCGGCTCCCTGGCCTTCGACACCATCATGACGTTCGAAGGGCGCTTTGCCGAGCAGATCCTGCCCGACCAGCTGCACATCCTGAATGTGTCTTTTCTGGTTCCAGCCCTGCGCCGCGATTACGGCGGCTGCGCCGGCAACATTGCCTATAGCCTGAAGCTGCTTGGGGGCCGGCCGTTGCCAATGGCTACCGTAGGCAGCGATGGCGCCAGCTACCGGGCGCGCCTTGACGCGCTGGGCATCAGCACCGAATTCGTGCGCGAAGTGGGCGACACCTTCACGGCCCAGGCCATGATCATGACCGACCGCGACAACAACCAGATCACCGCTTTCCACCCGGGCGCCATGATGCAGGCCCACGGCACGAAGATCACACCCCGCGAGGACATTCGGCTGGGGATCATTTCGCCGGACGGACGCGATGCCATGACGGAGCATGCGCAGCAGTTCCACGCTGCGGGCATCCCGTTCGTGTTCGATCCGGGCCAGGGGCTTCCCATGTTCGACGGCGCCGAACTGGCCCGCTTCATCAACCTGGCGACCTGGGTGACCGTGAACGACTACGAGGGCAAGATGCTCAGTGAACGCACGGGCTGGAGCTGCGCCGAGATTTCCCGGCACGTGCAGGGCCTGGTGGTGACGCTGGGGGCAGAGGGCTGTGACGTCTGGATCGACGGCCAGGCAACCCGGGTGGCGCCGGTGCAAGCCGCGCAGATCGTCGACCCGACGGGATGCGGCGACGCATGGCGCGGCGCGCTTCTCTTTGGCCTGGAGCAAGGCTGGCCGCTGCTGCACTGCGCCGAACTGGGCAACCGGGTCGGAGCCCTGAAGATCGCCAGCCGCGGGCCCCAGAACTACGATCTGAACGGCCTGTGATGCTCGCTAGCCGCGCGCGTGCGTGACGCCGCCGTCGACGACGATCGTCTCTCCGACCACGTAATCACCGGCGCGCGAAGCCAGGTAGATCGCCACGCCGGCCATGTCCTCTTCGGTGCCGATGCGCCCGGCGGGTATGCGCCGGGCGACTTCATCGCCATGGTCGCGTGCGTCGCGGTTCATGTCTGAGGCGAAGGCGCCGGGAGCAATTGCACTGACGACGATGTTGTCCCTGACCAGCCGCAGGGCCAGGCGCTTGGTCAGGTGGATCAGCCCCGACTTGCTGGCCGCGTAGGAATAAGTCTCCTGCGGATTGACCGACACCCCGTCGATCGACGCGATGTTGATTACCTTGGCCGGCCGGTCCGCGGCCGCCTTGCGCAAGGCATCGTGCAACGCCTGCGTCAGGAAGAAGGGTGATTTGAGGTTCAGGTCGACCACCTTGTCCCACCCGCTTTCGGGGAAAGTGTCGAACGATTCGCCCCAGGCTGCGCCAGCGTTGTTCACCAGGATGTCGAGGGTGGCCTCCTTTGCCATATACGCCGCAGCCAGGGCCCGGGCACCGTCGACGGTGGACACATCGGCGGGAAGCGAGACGCATGGGCCGAAGGCCGAAAGTTCCGCTGCGGCCTTGTCACAGGCCGCGGCCTTGCGCGACGAGATATAGACCCGTGCGCCCTGGGCCAGGAAGCCTTTGGCGATCATGCGACCGATGCCGCGCGAACCACCGGTGACGAGGGCCGTGCGGCCCTTGAGGGAGAAAAGATCGTTCATGTTGGCGGCCTTGGTGTGATCGCGCAGGTTAACGCCGAGTCCGTGGCGCACCAATCACCTGGATGACACCGCAGCTGGTCAGCGGGCTACTGTGGCGTTACGATGCCTCCGACCGGCTTGCCGGCCAATTCCAGTCCTTGCAGGAGAACGCACATGAAATGGCTCGCCAGAATCCGGACCTGGGCTGCGGCAGGCGCTGCGCTGCTGCTACTGGGTTCCTGTGCCCACGGGGACGATGCCCAAGCCGTGCTGCTGGAGGCCGACCGGGCCCTGGGCGGGACGAACCTCAAAACCGTGCGTTTTGCCGGCAGCGGGACCGGCACCAGTTTCGGACAGGCTTATCAGCCGGGCATGGCCTGGCCACGGATCAATGTCACAGCGTTTTCCAGGGTACTCGACTACGAAAACGGGGCGATGCGGGAAGAGGCGACGCGCAGCCGTGCCGAGGCAACCGGTGGCAGCGGGCTGCCGCTTGCTGGCGAGCAACGGGCGGTGGCCCTCATGCGCGGGGGCTATGCCTGGAATCTCGCCGGTACCAATCCGGTCGCGGCACCGGTGGCGCTTGATAGCCGCGTGCACGACCTCTGGACCAGCCCGCACGGCGTCATCAAGGCGGCCCTGAAGCAGCCGGCGACCGTGCGCAGCGAAGGCGACAAACGGATCGTCTCATTCACTCAGTCAGGCAGTTTTGCGGCCCAGGTGTGGATCGGTTCGGACGGCCTGGTTGAGCGGGTCGATTCGGTTCTGCCCAACCCCGTTCTTGGCGACACGCCATCCGTGACGGTGTATTCGGGCTATCGCGACTTTGGCGGCGTCAGGTTCCCTACGCGCGTCCAGCAGAGCCAGGGTGGCTTCCCTGTGCTGGACCTGCACATCGACGACGTTCAGGCCAACCTGCCGGCAGGCATCGAGGTTCCCGCCGCGGTGCAGGGCTTCACCGAACGGGCAGTGGCAGAGAAGGCGGCTGAAGGCGTCTGGTTCCTTGCCGGCGGCTCGCACAACAGCGCGCTGATCGAAATGAAGGACCACCTCATCCTGGTGGAGAGCCCGCTATACGACGGCCGTTCCATGGCAGTGCTGGCAGAGGCACGAAGGCTCGTCCCGGGCAAGCCGGTGCGCCTTGTCATCAATTCGCACCATCATTTCGATCATTCGGGTGGCTTGCGCACGGCCGCGGCCGAAGGCGCGACGCTGGTGGTGAGCGAGGCGGCCCGCCCCTGGTTCGAGCGGGTGCTTGCCAATCCCAATGGCATCAAGGCGGATGCGCTGGCCCGGTCGGGCCGCAAGGCCGAATTGATCGGTGTTGACGGCCGGCGTACCTTTTCGGATGACACGCGGACAGTCGAAGTCATGATGATCGAGGGCAGCGGCCACGCTCAGGGTTTCATGATGGTGTGGCTGCCGCGCGAGCGCCTGCTGATCGAGGCCGACGCCTACACGCCTGGTGCACCCAACTCGCCACCGCCAGCCGTGGCCAACGCGAACAACGTGAACCTGGTGCAGAACATCGAGCGCACCAGGCTTGATGTCGACCGCATCCTGCCGCTGCACGGCCGTATGGCGACCAAGGGTGATCTCTACAGCGCTGTGGGCCGCACGCCTTGATGCCTCAGGCGGTGCCGCGGATGCGCCGCCGCTCCAGCCAGGCTTGCAATTCGCCGACCACACCTTTGCGGAACGCGAGCACGCAGACCACGAAGATCACGCCAATGATGACAGTGACCCAGGCGCCGACCTTGTCGGCCAGCAGGTCCTGCAGCGCCACCACGACGCCGGCGCCGAAGACCGGGCCAAAGAAGGTGCCAACGCCGCCCAGAAGGCTCATCAGGATGACCTCGCCGGACATCGACCAGTGCACGTCTGAAAGTGTGGCGAATCCCATCACCAGGGTCTTCAGGCCGCCCGCCAGGCCGGCCAGCGCAGCCGACAGCACGAACGCCAGGAGCTTGTAGCGGTCGACCTCGTAACCCAGCGAGATCGCCCTCGGTTCGTTTTCGCGGATCATCTTGAGCACCTGCCCAAAGGGCGAAGTGACGATGCGCGAGATGCCCATGAAACAGGCAACAAAAGCGGCCACGACGACGTAGTAGGTGGTGGTGTCCGAGGCTAGGGGCAGCAGGCCGAACAGGTTGCCCCTTGGCACACCCTGCAAACCGTCTTCACCGCCAGTAAATGGCGCCTGCAGGCAGATGAAGTAGACCATCTGCGCCATGGCCAGCGTGATCATGGCGAAATAAATGCCCTGGCGGCGGATGGCTACCAGCCCGACCAGCAGGCCCAGCACGGCGGCCGCCAGCATGCCGGCAATGATGCCCAGTTCGGGGCTCCAGCCCTGGGACTTGATGAACCACCCGGCCACGTAGGCGGCGCTGCCGAAGAAGGCCGCGTGGCCGAACGACAGCAGCCCGGTGAAGCCCAGCAGCAGGTTGAATGCACATGCAAACAGCGCGAAGCACAGCAGCTTCATCACGAAGACAGGGTACAGCCCGATCATCGGGGCCAGGAGCGCGAGCGCCAGCAACGCGAGGTAGGTGCCGCGAATCAGGCGGGTCGAATTATTCATGGTTCATGCCTCCTTGCCGAACAGGCCCGCGGGGCGCAGCACCAGCACGATGACCATGATGACGAAAACGACGACATTGGAGGCTTCCGGATAGAAGACGCGCGTCAGGCCTTCGACCACGCCCAGGCCCAGCCCGGTGATGATCGATCCCAGGATGGAACCCATGCCGCCGATCACGACGACGGCAAAGACCACGATGATCAGGTTCGACCCCATGAGCGGCGTCACCTGGATGATGGGAGCGGCCAGCACCCCGGCCAGCGCGGCCAGCGCAGCGCCGGCGCCGTAGGTGAGCATCACCATCAGCGGCACGTTGACGCCGAACGCCTGGACCAGCTTTGAATTCTCTGTGCCGGCGCGCAGGTATGCACCCAGGCGCGTGCGCTCGATCAGGAACCACGTGCCTAGACACACCGTCAGCGAAGCCACTACAACCCAGGCCCGGTAGTTGGGCAGCACCATGAATCCAAGATTGGTGGCACCCGAGAGCAGTTCGGGCACCGGATAAGACTGGCCTGAAACGCCATACTGATCGCGGAAGATGCCTTCGAAGATCAGTGCCAGTCCAAACGTCAGGAGCAGCCCATACAGCGGGTCCAGGCCGTACAGACGCTTGAGGAAAAGACGTTCGATGACGACGCCCAGCGCCCCTACGACCAGCGGTGCCAGCACCAGGGCGAACCAGTAATTGACGCCCCACTTGTCCAGCATGATCCAGGCGGCGAACGCGCCAAGCATGTACAGGGCGCCATGCGCGAAATTCACGATATCCAGCAGGCCGAAGATGACCGCCAGGCCAAGGCTGAGCATGGCGTAGAACGCACCATTGACCAGCCCGAGCATCAACTGGCCGGCGAAGGCCTGCAAGGGGATACCGAATATTTCGTTCATGGCGATTTGTCGTTCACGCGCAGGGCCAGCCCAGTGAGGGCCGGCCGCGCTTCTTCACTTCCAGAGCGGGCATTTGCTTTCGGCCTTGGTGGTCCAGGCCGCTTCGCCCTTGATCACTTCGGCCACGTTGTAGTAGTCCCACGGTTCGGTGGACTTGTCGGGTGACTTGACCTGCATCAGGTACATGTCATGGACCATCCGACCGTCGCCACGGATATAGCCGCCCTTTGCGAAGACGTCGTTGATCTTGGTCTTGCGCATCTGGGCCAGCACCTTGTCGGAATCGTCGCTGCCGATGGCTTTGACCGCGCTGAGGTATTGCAGGGTCGCCGAATAATCTGCTGCCTGGATCGATGAGGGCATGCGCTTCATCTTGTCGAAGAACTTGCGGCTCCAGGCCCGTGTCTCGGCGTTCTGGTTCCAGTACCAGCTGTCGGTCAGGTACATGCCCTGGGTGGTCTTCAGGCCCAGCGAATGGATGTCGTTGATGAACACCAGCAGACCGGCCAGCTTCATGGTCTTGGTCACACCGAACTCATTGGCCGCCTTGATGGCGTTGATGGTGTCGCCGCCCGCGTTGGCCAACCCGAGGATCTGCGCCTTGCTGGCTTGCGCCTGCAGCAGGAAAGACGAAAAATCACTGGCCGACAGCGGGTGCTTGACAGAGCCCACAACGGTGCCGCCAGCGGCCTTGACCACGGTAGACGTATCGTTCTGCAGCGCTGCGCCGAAGGCGTAGTCGGCGGTCAGGAAGTACCACGTCTTGCCACCGGCCTTGACCACCGCATTGCCGGTCCCCTTGGCCAGCGCCACTGTGTCATAGGCCCAATGGACCGTGTAAGGCGTG